>NZ_LBJZ01000195.1:0-273114 GCF_028128935.1 Bradyrhizobium sp. CCBAU 11361 | reverse complement strand
CCCCGCCGCCGGCGGCAGCCAAGAAGTGCCCGCCGAACCAGCCCAAGTGCTAGTCAGGTGCTAGTCAGGTGCTGATCCAGCGCTGGGGCGTGGTGCGGGCTTTACGGAAGGGGGCCGTTCGCGGTTGAAAACCGCCCGCGAACGGCCCTTATTTCCTTGCTTCTGGCCGAAATCGCGCTATATAGCGCGCCATCTCACACGGAAGCATGGCTCACAAGGCCGTCCGGTGGCAGCCGGGGCGACAACGCTCCGTTTTGCTCACACGCTTCCGGAGGAACCAACCGGAGAATTATAACGATGGCGCTACCCGATTTCACCATGCGTCAGCTTTTGGAAGCTGGCGTGCACTTTGGTCACCAGTCTCACCGCTGGAATCCGAAAATGGCTCCGTTCATTTTCGGCACCCGCAACAACATCCACATCGTCGACCTCGCGCAGACCGTGCCGATGCTGCACCACGCGCTCCAGGCGGTCAGCGACACGGTGGCCAAGGGCGGCCGCATCCTGTTCGTCGGCACCAAGCGCCAGGCGCAGGACGGCGTTGCGGACGCGGCCAAGCGCTGCGCGCAGTATTTCGTCAATTCGCGCTGGCTCGGCGGCACGCTGACCAACTGGAAGACGATCTCGGCCTCGATCAAGCGCCTGCGTCACCTCGACGACGTGCTCTCGGGCGGCGAAGCCAATTCGTACACGAAGAAGGAGCGCCTGACGCTTCAGCGCGAGCGCGACAAGCTCGACCGCTCGCTCGGCGGCATCAAGGACATGGGCGGTCTGCCCGACCTGATCTTCGTGATCGACACCAACAAGGAAGACATCGCGATCCAGGAGGCCCAGCGCCTCAACATCCCGGTTGCCGCGATCGTTGACACCAATTCGGACCCGAAGGGCATCACCTATGTGGTGCCGGGCAATGACGACGCCGGCCGCGCCATTTCGCTGTACTGCGATCTCATTGCGCGTGCGGCGATCGACGGCATCTCGCGCGCCCAGGGTGATTCGGGCATCGACGTCGGTGCTTCGGCCCGTCCGCTCGCCGAAGAGCTGCCGGCGGCTTCCTCGAGCGGCTTCCAGGGCCTTGCGGGTCCCCGCGGCACCGCCGACGACCTCAAGAAGCTCCCGGGCGTGTCGGGCGCGATCGAGAAGAAGTTCAACGACCTCGGCATCTTCCACTTCTGGCAGCTGGCCGAGCTCGACCACGACACCGCGCACGCGATCGGTGAAGAGGTCGGTCTGCCGAGCCGCGCGGATGCCTGGGTGGCCAAGGCCAAGGCGCTGACCGCGGAAGCGGAATAGTCAAAAAGAGCGATGGGTTGGCCGGATAGATTCCGGCCACCATTTCAGTTGACGCGAATCCCTGAGATGGACCGCGGCGGGGCAATTGGATGCCGCGCCGCGGCAAACCGGCAGGCACAAAGGATATTCAACGATGGCAACGATCACAGCTGCGATGGTCAAGGACCTGCGCGAGTCGACCGGCGCGGGCATGATGGACTGCAAGGCCGCGCTGACCGAAAACGACGGCAACATGGAAGCGGCGCAGGACTGGCTGCGCAAGAAGGGCCTGTCGAAGGCCGCCAAGAAGTCCGGCCGCGTCGCGGCTGAGGGCCTGATCGGCGCGCTCACCAAGGGCACCAAGGGCGTCGTGGTCGAGGTCAACTCCGAGACCGACTTCGTCGCGCGCAACGGCCAGTTCCAGGGCCTGGTCAAGATGATCGCGCAGGTCGGATTCGACGTCGGCGCCGATGTCGAGAAGATCAAGGCCGCCAAGGTCGGTGACGTCACCATCGAAACCGCGATCAATGACGCGATCGCGACCATCGGCGAGAACATGACGCTGCGCCGCGCTGCCTCGCTCGAAGTGAGCCAGGGCGTGGTGTCGCACTACGTCCACGGTGCGGTCATCGACGGCGCCGGCAAGATGGGCGTGATCGTGGCGCTGGAATCGCCCGGCAAGGCCGACGAGCTTGCCGCGCTCGGCCGCCAGATCGCGATGCATGTCGCTGCCGCCAACCCGCTGGCGCTCGATCCGTCCGGCCTCGATCCGGCGGTCGTCAAGCGCGAGAAGGACGTGCTCGCCGACAAATATCGCCAGCAGGGCAAGCCCGAGAACGTGATCGAGAAGATCGTCGAGTCCGGCCTCAAGACCTATTACAAGGAAGTCTGCCTGCTCGAGCAGGCCTTCATCCACGACACCGGCAAGTCGGTGGCGCAGGCGGTGAAGGAAGCCGAAGGCAAGGTCGGCGGGGCTGTGAAGATTGCCGGCTTTGTGCGCTATGCTCTCGGTGAGGGAATCGAGAAGCAGGAAAGCGACTTCGCAGCCGAGGTCGCTGCGGCCAGCGGCAAGAAGTAAGCCGGAACGTTCCTTCCGGCGTGCCGCCGGAAGCGGCGCCCGGACGAGGAAAGTGCTCATGACTGATCCGGTCTATCGTCGCGTCGTGATCAAGCTGTCCGGCGAATATCTCGCGGGACAGCAGGGTTTTGGCATCGATCAGCCGACCGTCGACAGGGTTGCGGACGATCTGATCGCCGCCCGCCATCTCGGCACCGAGGTCGCGGTCGTGATCGGCGGCGGCAACATCGTGCGCGGCGTCGAGGTGTCCTCCCGCGGCGTCTCGCGCCCGACCGGCGACACCATGGGCATGCTCGCCACCATGATGAACTGCCTCGCGCTGGAAGCGGCGATCGAGCGCAAGGGCACGCCGGCGCGCACGCTGTCGGCCTTCGTCATGCCCGAGATTTCCGAGCTGTTCACCCGGACTGCGGCGCACAAATACCTCGCCGAGGGTCGGATCGTGCTGCTCGGCGGCGGAACCGGCAATCCGTTCTTCACCACCGACACGACCGCGGTGCTGCGCGCCGCCGAGATCGGCGCCCAGGCGGTCCTGAAGGCCACCAATGTCGACGGCGTCTACTCGGCCGACCCGAAGAAGGATCCGACCGCCACGCGGTTCGACCGGCTGACGCATTCGCAGGCGATCGAGGGCGGCTACAAGGTGATGGATGCGACCGCCTTCGCGCTTGCCCGCGAGACGTCGCTGCCTATCATCGTGTTCTCGATCGCGGAGCCGGGGTCGATCGGTGCGATTCTGCGTGGCATCGGCCACGGTACCATCGTCGCCGGCTGACGGCTCATCTGGCGCGCCCTGAAGGGAGGGGCGCGGTGAGGTCGCCGGGATTTTGAAGGAGAAACGTGATGCCCACGGGTAATTTCGACCTCAACGAAGTGAAGCGCCGCATGCAAGGCGCCGTCCAGTCCCTCAAGCACGAGCTCGGCGGCTTGCGCACCGGCCGCGCCTCCGCCTCGATGCTCGATCCGGTGCAGGTCGAGGCCTATGGCAGCCACATGCCGCTGAACCAGCTCGCCACCGTCAGCGTGCCCGAGCCGCGCCTGATCTCGGTGCAGGTCTGGGACAAGTCGATGGTCAAGGCGGTGGAGAAGGCGATCGTCGATTCCAATCTCGGCCTGTCGCCCGCGACCGAAGGCCAGGTGCTGCGCCTGCGCATCCCCGAGCTCAACGAGGAGCGGCGCAAGGAGCTCGTCAAGGTCGCGCACAAATACGCGGAAGCCGCCAAGGTCGCCACGCGTCACGTCCGCCGCGACGGCCTCGACGTTCTGAAGAAGCTCGAGAAGAATCACGAGATGTCGGAGGACGATCAGAAGCGTCATGCCGACGAGGTGCAGAAGGCGACCGACGGCACGATCGCCGAGATCGACCAGCTGCTGGCCGCCAAGGAAAAAGAAATCCTCACCGTCTGAGGCTGCCGTCATGTCCAACGCCGCCGCGCCCGCAACGGAAGGACCCGACCGGTCCGACGCGCCTGCGCATGTCGCCATCATCATGGATGGCAACGGGCGTTGGGCGGCCGCGCGCGGTCTGCCGCGGGCTGAAGGTCATCGCCGCGGCGTGGAGGCCTTGCGCCGCGTGGTGCGCGCCTCGCACGAGCTCGGCATCCGCTATCTCACCATCTTTTCCTTCAGCTCGGAGAACTGGTCGCGCCCGGCGAGCGAGATCGGCGATCTGTTCGGCCTGCTCAGGCGCTTCATCCGCAACGATCTCGCGAGCCTGCATCGCGACGGCGTCAAGGTCCGCATCATCGGCGAGCGCGAAGGGCTCGAGAGCGACATCTGCGCGCTGCTCAACGAGGCCGAGGAACTGACGCGCGACAACACGCGTCTGACGCTCGTCGTCGCCTTCAACTACGGCTCGCGGCAGGAGATCGCGAAAGCGGCGCAGAAGCTCGCGCGCGAGGTCGCGGAGGGCAGGCGCGATCCTGCCACCATCGACGCCGAGACGCTTGGCGCGCATCTCGATGCGCCCGACATTCCCGATCCCGATCTCATCATCCGCACCAGCGGCGAGCAGCGCCTGTCCAACTTCCTGATGTGGCAGGCCGCCTATAGCGAGCTTGTGTTCGTGCCGATCCACTGGCCCGATTTCGACAAGGCGGCGCTGGAAGGCGCGATCGCCGAATTTGCCAGGCGCGAGCGCCGTTTCGGCGGCCTGGTTGCGAAAACCGCCTCGTGAGCGAACCCGAAACCGTACCGGCTGGCGCGAAGCCTGCCCCGAGCAATCTCGTGATGCGGGTCCTCGCAGCGCTGGTGCTGGCGCCGCTTGCCATTGCGCTCGCTTATGCCGGCGGCTGGCTGTGGGCGCTCCTCGTCACCCTGGTGTCGATCGGGCTGTTCGCGGAATGGCTGATGGTGGTGGGCGCGGGGTCCGTTGCACTGACCGCGTCCGGAACGATCGTCCTCGCCATCATGGGCTTCTGCGTCGCCTTCGGCGCGCTCAAGACCGCGGTCGTCACCGGCCTCGTTGGCGGCGCCATCGTGACGCTGATCGCGCGCGGCAAGTTCGTCTGGGCGGCCTCCGGATTCGCCTATGCATCGGCGGCGCTGCTGGCCTCGATCCTGGTGCGGCAGGATCTCGTGAACGGCTTTGCCGCGCTGATGTTCGTGCTGCTTGTGGTGTGGGTGACCGATATCGGCGGCTATTTCGCCGGCCGCGGCATTGGCGGACCGAAGCTGTGGCCGCGCGTGAGCCCGAAGAAGACCTGGGCCGGCGCCCTCGGCGGCTTTGCCGCCAGCCTTGCGGTTGCCGCGGGCTTTGCGGCTTGCGGGCTCGGGAAGGCGGTTCCACTGCTGCTCGTCAGCGCCGTCCTGTCGGTGGTCTCGCAACTCGGCGATCTCTTCGAATCCGCCGTGAAGCGGCGCTTCGGTGTCAAGGATTCCAGTCACTTAATTCCCGGTCATGGCGGTCTACTGGACCGTCTGGACGGCTTTGTCGCCGCCATCCTGGCGGCATGGATTATCGGCTTTCTCCGCCATGGTGTGCATAGCGCCGGAAGCGGTCTTGTGGTTTGGTGAGGATATGAGCGCGGTCCCATTGCGTAATAACAAGGCTGCGGCGTCTGCCGTCCGCAGCGTCACGGTTCTCGGTGCCACCGGCTCGATCGGCGACAGCACGATGGATTTGCTGCGGGCCTCTCCCGAACGCTACCGCGTCGAGGCCCTCACGGCGAACGGCAATGTCGAAGCGCTGGCAAAGCTCGCGAAGGAGTTTTCCGCGCGCTTCGTGGCGATCGCCGACACCTCCAAGTTCGCCGAGCTCAAGGCGGCGCTGGCGGGTACGAGCACCGAATGCGGCGCCGGCGAAAGCGCGGTGATCGAAGCGGGTGCGCGTCCGGCCGATTGGGTGATGGCCGCCGTGAGCGGCGCCGCCGGACTGAAGCCGGCGCTCGCCGCCGTCGATCGCGGCGCACATGTCGCGCTCGCCAACAAGGAATGCCTCGTCTGCGCCGGCGATTTCTTCATGCAGCGCGCGGCGAAAGCCGGCGCCTGCATCCTGCCAGCCGATTCCGAGCACAATGCGCTGTTCCAGGCGCTCGGCTCAGGCAATCGCGACGAACTGGTCCGTGTCATCATCACGGCCTCCGGCGGTCCGTTCCGGACCTGGAAGCCTGCCGACATCGAGCAGGCGACACTCGCCCAGGCGCTGAAGCATCCGAACTGGAGCATGGGCCAGAAGATCACGATCGATTCCGCCTCGATGATGAACAAGGGGCTCGAGGTGATCGAGGCCTCCTATCTGTTTGCGCTCTCGCCGGACGAGATCGACGTTCTCGTTCATCCGCAGTCGATCATCCACGGCATGGTCGAGTTCTCCGACCGTTCGGTCGTGGCCCAGCTCGGCTCTCCCGATATGCGCACGCCGATCGCCCACTGCCTCGGCTGGCCCGACCGCATCAAGGGACCGGCGGCCAAACTCGATCTGGCCAAGATCGGCCAGCTGACCTTCGAGGCGCCCGATTTCGAGCGGTTCCCCGGACTACGGCTGGCTTACGATTCGCTCCGGACCGGGAAGGGGGCGACCACGGTGTACAATGCCGCCAACGAGGTCGCGGTCGCCGCCTTCATCGCCGGCAAGATCCGGTTCGGCGCGATTGCCCGGCTGGTGGAAGCGACGCTGGAGGACTGGATCCGGGGTGGGAACCAGGCGCCCCTGACGTCCGCCGACGATGCAATCTCCGTTGACCATGTTGCTCGAAATAGAGCTGCCGCCCTATTGCCTCAAATTGCCTTAAAGGCATCCTAGATGGTTCGGGGCCAGGGCCTTGCGGCGCTGGATAAGGGAATTCGATGATCGACTTTTTCGTCCATAGTTTCAATACGTTGAGCCATGGGCTCCTCGGCTACGCGGTTCCCTTCCTCTTTGTCCTGACCATCGTCGTGTTCTTCCACGAACTCGGCCATTTCCTGGTCGCGCGCTGGGCGGGCGTTCGGGTGTTAACCTTTTCGCTCGGCTTCGGGCCCGAGCTGGTCGGTTTCAATGACCGCCATGGCACCCGCTGGAAGATTTCGGCGATCCCGCTCGGCGGTTACGTCAAGTTCTTCGGGGACGAGAGCGAGGCCTCGACCCCGTCGGCCGAGACGCTCGCGGCCATGACGGCCGAGGAGCGCGCAGGCAGCTTCCACCATAAGAAGGTCGGCCCGCGCGCCGCCATCGTCGCGGCCGGACCGATCGCCAATTTCATTCTGGGCGCGCTGATCTTCGCCGGCATGGCCCTGTATTACGGCAAGCCGAGCACGATCGCGCGCGTCGACGGCGTCGTCGCCGATGGCGCGGCGGCTGTGGCCGGCTTCAAGATCGGGGACGTCGTCGTCCAGATCGACGGCAAGCCGATCGAGAGCTTTGCCGACATGCAGCGAATCGTGGCGATGAATGCCGGTTCGGCGCTTGCCTTCCAGGTGAAGCGTGACGGCGCCATCGTGTCGCTGACCGCGACGCCGGCGCTGCTCGAGCGCAAGGATCCGTTCGGCAACAGCCACCGCCTCGGCGTGCTGGGCGTCGAGCACAAGTCCCAGGCTGGTGAGGCCTCGACCACGCCGGTCGGTGTCGGCGAGGCGCTCAAGATCGGGGTCGAGCAGGTCTGGTTCATCATCACCAGCACCTTCAAGTTCCTGGGCTCGCTGTTTGTCGGAAACGGCAATCCCAACGAGGTCAGCGGCGTCCTCGGAATCGCGAAGATGTCGGGGCAGGCGGCCAGCGCCGGGTTCCAGTTCGTGATCAACCTCTGTGCGGTGCTGTCGGTGTCGATCGGCCTGCTGAACCTGTTCCCGATCCCGCTGCTGGATGGCGGTCACCTTATGTTCTACGCGGCGGAAGTGGTCCGCGGCCGGCCCCTGTCCGAGCGGACGCAGGAGATGGGGTTCCGAATCGGGCTTGGTTTGGTGCTGATGTTGATGGTGTTTGCGACCTACAACGACATCCTGCGGATGGCGGCTTCCTGATAGGGGCTTTTTTGAGGCGTTGCTGTTGAGCAACGTCTTGGAATGAAATTGAAATTGCGGCGCGCTCGGCCGTTTGCGGCGTCGGTGAAATTGGCTACAAGCGGCTCTGAACTTGGGGAATCTCCGGACCGGCGTTGGGGTTGGGTCTGGCACGGAATGATAAGGGCGCGTTGCGCAATGAAGTTTGGACTGCGACTCCGGGGCGGCTTGCTTGCCACCCTGATCATGTTCGGCGCGCCGGTGGTTGCCCCGATTGGGGCAGCTTTTGTGTCATCGCCTGCGCTTGCGCAGACCGTCCAGTCGATTTCCGTCGAGGGAAATCGCCGTGTCGAGGTGGAGACGATCCGCTCCTATTTCAAGGCGGGTCCGGGCGGTCGCCTGGATCAGGGCGCCATCGACGACGGCCTCAAGGCGCTGATCGAGACCGGCCTGTTCCAGGACGTGAAGATCAACCGCGGCGCCGGTGGCCAGATCGTCGTCTCCGTGGTGGAAAACCCGGTGATCGGTCGCATCGCCTTCGAGGGCAACAAGAAGATCAAGGACGAGCAGCTCACCGCTGAAGTCCAGTCCAAGGCGCGCGGCACCTTCTCCCGCGCCATGGTGCAGTCCGACACGCTGCGAATCGCCGAAATCTACCGCCGCTCCGGCCGCTACGACGTCCGCGTCACGCCCGAGGTCATCGAGCAGCCGAACAACCGCGTCGATCTCATCTTCACGATCGAGGAGGGCGCCAAGACCGGCGTCAAGTCGATCGACTTCGTCGGCAACGTCGCATTCTCGTCCTACCGCCTGCGGGACGTCATCAAGACGCGCGAATCGAACCTGCTGAGCTTCCTTGGCAGCGGCGACATCTACGATCCCGACCGCGTCGAGGCCGACCGCGACCTGATCCGCCGCTTCTACCTCAAGAACGGCTTCGCCGACGTCCAGGTCGTGGCTGCGCTCACCGAATACGATCCGGAGAAGAAGGGCTTTCTCGTCACCTTCAAGATCGAGGAAGGCTCCCAATACCGCGTCGGTGCGCTCGACTTCCGTTCCAGCATCCCGAACTTCGACCCGACCTCGATGCGCTCCTTTTCGCGCGTCAATGTCGGCTCGCTCTACAACGTCGAATCGGTCGAGAAGTCGGTCGAGGACATGCAGATCGAGGCCTCGCGCCGCGGCTACGCCTTCGCCGTGGTCCGTCCCGGCGGCGACCGCAATTTCGAGGCGCACACCGTCTCGGTCGTGTTCAACATCGACGAGGGCCCGCGCACCTATATCGAGCGCATCAACCTGCGCGGCAACACCCGCACGCGCGACTACGTGATCCGTCGCGAGTTCGACATCTCCGAGGGCGATGCCTACAACCGCGCGCTGGTCGATCGTGCCGAGCGGCGCCTGAAGAACCTCGACTATTTCAAGACCGTGAAGATCACGACGGAGCCCGGCTCGTCCAGCGACCGCGTCATCCTGGTCGTCGACATGGAAGAAAAATCGACCGGCGACTTCTCGGTCTCCGGCGGTTACTCCACGACCGACGGCGCGCTCGCCGAAGTCTCGATCTCCGAACGCAACCTGCTCGGCCGCGGCCTGTTCGCCAAGGCGTCGGTGACCTATGGCCAGTACGCGCGCGGCTATTCGCTGTCGTTCGTCGAACCGTATCTGCTCGACTACCGCGTCGCGCTCGGCCTCGACCTCTATCAGCGCCAGCAGCTGTCCAACAGCTACATCTCCTACGGCACCAAGACGCTCGGCTTCTCGCCGCGTCTCGGCTTCTCCTTGCGCGAAGATCTGTCGCTTCAGCTGCGCTATTCGATCTATCGGCAGGAAATCACGCTGCCGTCCTACCTGGCGAACTGTAACAACGATCCGACTTCGGCGGCCTTCAATCCGAGCCCGGCCTATGCGGCCGCCAACGGCATCAGCCTTGCCTCGACCAACGGCCTCGGCTGCTACAACGACGGCGAAGCCTCGCTGCCGGTGCGCAAGGAGCTTGCCAACGGCAAGACCCTGACCTCGGCGCTCGGCTATACGCTGACCTACAACACGCTCGACAACAACAAGAACCCCACCGACGGCCTGCTCATCGACTTCCGGCAGGATTTCGCAGGCGTCGGCGGCGACGTCAGCTATTTGAAGACCGCGGCGGACGGAAAGTACTACGCCCCGCTGGTGTCTGACATCGTCGGTCTCGTCCATCTCCAGGGCGGCGTCCTGACCAAGATGGGCAAAGATCTGCGAATGCTCGACCAGTTCCAGATGGGCCCGAACCTCGTCCGCGGCTTCTCTCCGAACGGCATCGGCCCGCGCGATCTGAATCCTTTCGGTACGCAAGACGCGCTCGGCGGCACCAAGTATTGGGGCGCTTCGTTCGAATTGCAGATGCCGTTCTGGTTCCTGCCGAAGGAAGTGGGTCTGAAGGGCGCGGTCTATGCCGATGCCGGCGGCCTGTATGACTACAGGGGACCGACGAGCTGGACGGTGACCAACGAAGTCAACGCGCCTGGCTGTATTCCGTCGACCGTCAATCCGTCGAGTGCCGGAACCTGTACTGGCCTCGTCTACGACGACAGCAAGGTGATCCGCTCGTCGGTCGGTGTCGGCCTGATCTGGCAGTCGCCGTTCGGACCGCTGCGCTTCGACTACGCCGTGCCGCTCAGCAAGGGCAAGTATGACCGCACCCAGGAGTTTCGGTTCGGCGGCGGCACCTCGTTCTAATTCGATCAGCAGAGCATGATCCGGCCCCTTGGGTTTCCCTTGGGGGCCCGGTCTCCAAAAAGTGCGTGCTCAATCCGGGAGATGAGGCATGATGCGGCTTGGCCGCTTCATGCCGAAGCCGGACCACGACGGGGTGGAATGGCGCAGCCGACCTTCTTCACAAAGCCGCCTGCGACGGCGCTGGCCGATATTGCCACGCTGACAAAGGCGCAACTGGTCGACCCCACCAGGGGCGATCACGTCATCACGGGCCTGGCTTCGCTCGACGAAGCCGGCCCGATGCATCTGGCGTTCTTCGACAACCTAAAATATGCCGATCAGCTCAAGACGACCAGAGCGGGTGCGTGCCTGGTCAGTCCGCGCTTCGAGGCCCAGGTGCCCGCACACGTCGCCGTGCTGCGGGCGGCGCAGCCGTTCCGCGCCTTCGTCAGGATCGCGCGGGAATGGCACGGCGACGCGCTGAGGCCGCAATCCTGGGTCGGCAATGACGGCATCGCGCCGTCGGCCATCATCGATCCCACGGCGCGCCTCGAGGACGGCGTGGTCGTCGACCCGCTGGCGGTCATCGGTGCGGATGTCGAGATCGGCAGCGGCACGGTGGTCGGCGTCGGCGCCGTGATCGGCCCCGGCGTCAAGATCGGCCGGGACTGCAATGTCGGCGCCCGTACCGCCATCCAGTGCGCGCTGATCGGCAACAACGTGCTGATCCACCCGGGCTGCTCGATCGGCCAGGACGGCTACGGCTTCATCTTCTTCGGCCCCGAGGGGCACCTGAAGGTGCCGCAGACCGGGCGCGTGCTGATCCAGAACAATGTGGAGGTCGGCGCCGGCACCACCATCGATCGCGGTTCCCTGCGCGACACCGTGATCGGCGAGGGCACCAAAATCGACAACCAGGTCCAGATCGGCCACAATGTGACGATCGGCCGGAATTGCCTGCTGGCGGCCCAGATCGGGCTGGCCGGCAGTCTGACCATCGGCGACAACGTGGCGCTGGGAGCAAAGGTTGGCATCAACAATCACCTCAAGATCGGCGACGGGGCCCAGGTCACCGCGATGAGCGGCGTCAAGGACGACATCCCGCCGAACGGACGCTGGGGTGGTTTTTTTGCCAAGCCGACCAAGCAGTGGTTCAAGGAGATCATCGCGGTGGAGCGCCTGGTACGCGACAGCAAGGCCGATCCGAAGGACGAGGGACGGGAATGACGGAGGAATCACCTGTTAGGTTCGAGCTGGTGGACATCAATGCGATCCTCCAGACGCTGCCGCACCGCTTTCCGATGCTGCTGATCGATCGCGTGATCAACATCCGCGCCGATTACAGCGGCATCGGCATCAAGAACGTCACCTTCAACGAGCCGGCCTTCCAGGGGCATTTCCCCGAGCGCCCGGTCTATCCCGGCGTGATGATGATCGAGGCGATGGCGCAGACGGCGGGCGTGATCGGCATCAAGTCGGTCGAGGGCACCGAGAAACCGCGCGCGGTCTATTTCCTCACTATCGACAAGTGCAAGTTCCGCAAGCCCGTGCTGCCCGGCGATACCATCGAGTATCACATGCGCTCGCTCGGCCGCCGCAAGACCATGTGGTGGTTTCACGGCGATGCCAAGGTCAACGACCAGGTCGTCGCGGAAGCCGACGTCGGCGCCATGCTGACGGACTGAGCGGCTTACGGCCCGCAGGGCGGGCTCACGCGCCGCAATCGTAGCGGCTGCCCGCTGCCGGGCGTCTGATATTCCGGTTGAAGAACTGGCCCATGGACGGCGCGCCCAGGAGGCCGTCGACCGTATCGGGATCCACGCGGCAATAGCGGTCATATGCGCCGTTGATCGCGACGATCAGATCCTGTTGTGCGCTGTCGTAGCAGACGCGCTGAAGCACCGTGCTGCGGGTGATGTCGCGGCATTCGAATGTCGCGAGGTCGATGGGGCGGTGTCCGCCGGTCTCGACCGTCTCGGAGACGACCGGTGCGGTCGCCAGCTGTGCGAGCAGCATTGCCAGGGCCCTGACCACGATACTTGAAGCTCCGCATGAAGGTGTTGATGGGCCGCGAAGGCCGCCTCATAGGGCACGTGAAACACGCCGAGATCATACGTCACTGGACAGATCGGGCATAGTCGGGCTAACCAGCGGAAAACCGAGCGACTTCAACACATAACCAGACCTTCTTGACGAGTTAGATTGCTTGATGAGCAAGATTGATCCCACCGCACGGGTCGAGGACGGCGCCGTGATCGGCGAGGGTACCGAGATCGGCCCCTACTGCATCATCGGCCCCAATGCCGTGATCGGCGCGAACTGCAAGCTGATTGGACAGGTCACCGTCATCGGCCATACCTCGGTCGGCGACAACTGCGTGATCTCGCCGTTCGCGGTGCTCGGCGGCGCGCCCCAGGATCTCAGCTACAAGGGCGAGCCGACCCGGCTCGAGATCGGCCCGGGCTGTACCATCCGCGAAGGCGCGACGATGAATGTCGGCACCATCAAGGGCGGTGGCCTGACGCGCGTCGGCAGCGGCGGCTACTTCATGAACAATAGCCATGTCGGCCATGACTGCATGGTCGGCGACAGCGTGATCTTCGCGACGTCGGCGACGCTTGGCGGACACTGCGAGATCGGCGATGCCGTCTATATCGGCGGCCTGTCTGCGGTGCATCAGTTCACGCGCATCGGCCCCTATGTCATGGTCGGCGGGGTCTGCGGGGTGCGCGACGACGTCATTCCTTATGGGCTGGTCAACGGTCAGTATGCCGTGCTGGAGAGCCTCAACCTGATCGGCATGAAGCGGCGCAAGTTCACCAAGCAGCGGCTTGCGACCGTGCGCGCGTTCTACCAGAAGCTCTTCCACGGCCCCGGCACCTTTGCCGAGCGGCTCGAAGCGTCCAGGCCGCTCGCCGGCGAGGATCCGGCGATTGCCGAGATCCTCGGCTTCATCGGCAAGGGCAAGCGTCCGCTCTGTCTTCCCGCCATTGCGAAGTGAACCTGCAATGGCCGCGGACATGACATCGGCGGCGGCAGGGATTTCATCGCCGGTCGGCGTGGTCGCAGGCGGCGGCGCCATGCCGTTTGCGGTCGCCGACTCGCTCGCCGCGCGCGGCATCGCGCCGGTGCTGTTTCCGCTGCGCGGCGCCTGCGATCCGGTGCAGGTGGAGAAATTCCGCCACCGCTGGATCTCGGTCGGCCAGCTCGGGCGCGCGATGCGGCTGTTCCGCGAGGAAGGCTGCCGCGACCTGATCTTCATCGGCACCCTGGTGCGGCCTTCGCTTTCGGAGATAAGGTTCGACTTCACGACGTTGCGGCTGCTCGGCAATGTCATCCGCGCCTTTCGCGGCGGCGACGATCATCTGTTGTCCGGCGTCGGGCGCATTCTCGAACAAGGCGGCTTTCGCATGGTCGGGATCAAGGACGTTGCGCCCGACCTCCTGATGCCCGAGGGCTGCATCAGTCGCGCCTGGCCGAGCGACACCAGCAAGACCGACATCGAGCGCGGCCGCGCGGTCCTGACCGCGCTCGGGCCGTTCGACATCGGCCAGGCTGTCGTGGTGATCGACGGCCATGTGGTGGCGGTCGAGGATATCGAGGGCACCGACGCGCTACTCGCGCGCGTCGCGCGGCTGCGCGAGGAGGGCCGCATTCGCGCGGCGACGGGCCGCGGCGTGCTGGTGAAGGCGCCAAAGAGCAGCCAGGATCTGCGTTTCGACCTGCCGACGATTGGCCCGCGTACCATCGAGGGTGTCGCAAGAGCCGGCCTTGCCGGCATCGCCGTGATCGCCGGCAACACCATCGCCGCCGAGCCGCAGGCGATGATCGCGCTCGCCGACGCCAAATATCTCTTCATCATCGGCCTGCCGGCGTGATGCAGGGGCGCGATCCCAAGCGGAAGATCTTCCTGATCGCCACGGAGGAATCCGGTGATCGGCTCGGCAGCGCCTTGATGAAGGTGCTGCGCCAGCGCCTCGGCGACGGCGTGCAGTTCGAGGGCGTCGGCGGCCGCACCATGGCGCGCGAGGGGCTCGAGACCCTGTTTCCGATCGAGGAGCTGTCGATCGTCGGTTTCGCCGCGGTGGTGCAGCAATTGCCGAAGATCCTGCGCTTGATCCGCGACACCGCGGACGCCGTGCTGGAGGCCGCGCCCGATGCGCTCGTCATCATCGACAGCCCGGATTTCACCCATCGCGTCGCCCGCCGGGTGCGGGCGCGCAATCCTGCGATCCCGATCGTCGACTACGTGTCGCCGCAGCTCTGGGCCTGGCGGCCGGGACGGGCGCGGACCATGCTCGGCTATGTCGATCATGTCCTCGGCCTGTTGCCGTTCGAGCCGGAGGAATACCGCAAGCTCGGCGGGCCGCCATGCAGCTATGTCGGCCATCCCCTGATCGAGCAATTGGGCTCGCTGCGGCCGAATGCGGAGGAGCAGAAGCGCCGCAACAGTGAGCCGCCGGTGCTGCTGGTGCTGCCCGGCAGCCGCCGTAGCGAGATCCGGCATCATATCGAGGTGTTCGGCGCGGCGCTCGGCCGGTTGCAGGCGGAGGGGCGCGCGTTTGAACTGATGCTGCCGACCATGCCGCATCTCGAAGCCACCGTCCGCGAAGCCATCGCGAGCTGGCCGGTCAAGCCGCAGATCGTGATCGGTGAGGCCGAGAGGCGCACCGCCTTCCGGATCGCGCACGCTGCGCTGGCGAAATCCGGCACGGTGACGCTGGAGCTCGCGCTATCGGGCATTCCGATGGTGACGGCCTATCGCGTCGGCGCCATCGAGGCCTTCATCCTGCGCCGCGCGATCCGCGTCTCCTCGGTGATCCTTGCCAATCTCGTGATCGGTGAGGACGTCATTCCGGAGTTCTTGCAGGAGGACTGCACGCCGGAGAAACTCGCACCGGCGCTCGCCGAAGTGCTGACGGAGACGCCGCTGCGCAAGCGGCAAGTCGAAGCCTTCGCCCGGCTCGACACCACCATGTCGACCGGCAACAAGTCGCCGAGCGTGCTCGCCGCCGACGTCGTGCTCGCGACGATGCGGAAGGGGCGGCGGTAGACGACGGTCTTGTCGGGTGGGCAAAGCGAAAGCGTGCCCGCCGTGCCTTTCTCGGCGGCGGAGAGATGGTGGGCACGCTGCGCTTTACCCACCCTACGATACTCTTCAGGATCACGCTCTAACCCAAGCCGCCGTCGACCTGAAAACACTGGCGCGTGATGCGCTGGCTCTCATCGGAGGCGAGGTACAGCGCCATGTTGGCGATGTCGTCGGGCGTCACTGCATCGGGAATGGCCTGACGCGTGCGAATTTCGGCGATGGTCTGCTCGTCGGGATACCACAGCCGGCGCTGGCGCTCGGTAATCACCATGCCGGGCGCAATCGCGTTGACGCGGATGCGGTCGGGACCGACCAGCCGCGCCAGCGAGTTGGTGAAGCCGACGATCGCCGCCTTTGCCGCGGCGTAGACCGGCAGCGCCGGCCCGCCGCGCATCCAGGCGATCGACGACATGTTGATGATGGAGCCGCCGCCGCGCGCCTGCATCTGCGGCACGACGGCTTGTGCGGCGAAGAAGACGTGCTTGAGGTTGACGCCGATCATCCAGTCGAACTCGGATGGCGTCACCTCGGCCAGCACCTGGCGCCGGTCGTTGGCGGCGTTGTTGACGAGGACCGCGGCGTCGCCGAGCGATCCGTGGACCTGCGCGATTGCGGCGCGCAAGGCGTCGATGTCCAGGAGGTCGCAGGGCACGAACAGTGGTGCCGTGCCGGATGCGGCCGCCACCTCCGCGGCCAGCGATCCGCCGGCCGCTTCATCGATATCGAGGAACGCGACGCGGGCGCCTTGGCCTGCGAAGGCGCGCACGAAGGCGGCACCGATGCCGCTGGCGCCACCGGTGATCAGCACCACGCGGTCCGCGAGGCCGGCATAGCTCGTCTGGGTCATGCGATCAGTCGCTCCGTCTCGGGGTCGAACAGGCAGATGCGGCGGGTGTCGAGGGCAAACGAGGCGGTGGCACCCGGCGTCGGGCGGATGTCCGGCGAGATGCGCGCCTGTGCGGGCTCGCCGCCAAGCCGCAGCAGGACGATGGTCTCCGCGCCAGTGGGCTCCACGAGCTCGACTGGCGCGGTGACGATGACAGGCGGGCCCACGGCTCCGGAGAACACGCGGTCGCCCTCGGCGATGCATTCGGGCCTGATCCCGAGCACCACCTCGCGGCCGACATAGGACGCCGCCGCGTCGTAGCCCTGCAGGCGGAGACGGACCTCGTCCGGACGGCCTGCGCCGATCACCACGACGGGTCCGCCAGCGTCGGCCTCGAGACGGGCCGGCATCGTGTTCATCGGCGGCGAGCCCATGAAGCGGGCGACGAACAGATTGGCCGGGTATCGGTAGATTGTGTCAGGGTCGGCGAATTGCTGCACGACGCCCCGATGCATCACGGCGATGCGGGTTGCCATCGTCATCGCCTCGATCTGGTCGTGGGTGACATAGATGATGGTGGCGCCGATGCGCTGGTGCAGCCGCTTGATCTCCATGCGCATCTCGACGCGCAGCTTGGCATCGAGATTGGAGAGCGGCTCGTCGAACAGGAAGAGCAGGGGATCGCGCACCAGGGCGCGCCCCATCGCCACGCGCTGGCGCTGGCCGCCGGACAGTTGCGACGGCTTGCGGGCGAGCAGCGGTTCGATCTGGAGCAGCCTGGCGACGTTCGCCAGCGCTTTCTCCTGTTCCGCCTTGGCTATGCCTCGGCATTCCATGCCGAAGGTGATGTTCTGGCGCACCGTCATCGACGGATAGAGCGCGTAGGACTGGAACACCATGGCGATGTCGCGGTCCTTGGGCGGGACGTCGTTGACGACGCGCCCGCCGATCTCGATGGTGCCTGCGCTTGGACGATCAAGCCCGGCGACGATGTTGAGTAGGGTGGACTTGCCGCAACCGGACGGTCCGACCAGCACGGTAAACTCGCCGCTCTCGATGTCGAGATTGATGCCCTTCAGAACTTCTAGATTGGCGTAACGCTTCGACAGGGTGCGAATGCTCAACGCTGCCATGATGTCCCCTTCATTTCACGGCGCCGGCGGTAAGCCCGCGTACAAAGTATTTGCCGCCGATCAGGTAGATCAGCAGGGTCGGCAGGGCCGCAATCATCACCGCGGCGCTTTGCACGCCGTGCTGCGGGATATCGGCAACCGCGGCCGAGAGCGCGATCAGCGCTGCCGTGACCGGTTGCTGTTGGCCTGTCGTGAATGTCACGCCATAGAGGAACTCGTTCCAGATATGCGTGAACTGCCAGATCACGGTGACGACCAGGATGGGCGGCGAGAGCGGCAGGATGATGCGCCAGAAGATACGGAAGAACCCGGCGCCATCGATGCGCGCGGCCCTGATCAGCTCCTGCGGGATGGACACGTAGTAGTTTCGGCAGAACAAGACTGTGAAGGAGAGCCCCTGGATCGTGTGGATCACCACCAGTCCCGTGAGCGTGTTCATCAGTCCGGTATCGCGCAGCACGATGGTCCAGGGCAGCAAACGCATCTGCTGCGGAAGGAAGATGCCAAGCGTGACGATGCCATAGATCCACTGATCGCCGCGAAAGCGCCAGAGCGAAACCGCGTAGCCTGCGACCGCCCCAAGCAGGGTGGAGAAGATCGTCGCCGGAATGGTCACGAGCGCCGAGTTCAGCATGTATGGCCGGATCCCGGCGCAGGTCTGCGCAACGCAGAAGTCGGACCATGCCGTGAGGTAGTTGCTGAAGGCCCATTGGAGCGGCCAGCCGATCATCGAGGTCTGCGCGATTTCCTCATTGCTGCGCAGCGAATTCAGGATGACGACGATCAGCGGCACGAGCCACGCGACCGCGACCAGCAGAACGACGAGATAGATGAGCATGCGGCTCGGCGTGAAGGTCCGGTCACGCATGAGAGGCCCGCCGTCGCTGGAAATATCGCCACGCCGCGTAGGGCAGCAGCACCGCAAGAAGAATCAGCAGCATGAGCACGGCCGCCGCGGCGCCACGACCGAGCAGGCCGCGCTGGAACATCAGGTCGTAGACCACCAGAGCCGGCAGCTGGGTCGCAATTCCTGGGCCGCCATTGGTTAGCGCGCGGACGAGGTCGAAGGTCGAAATGGCGAACTGCAGCTGGATGACGATGACGGTGATCGTGATCGGCCACAGCGTCGGCAGAATGACGCGCCGGTACATCCGGATCGGTCCGGCGCCGTCGATCTGCGCGGCCTTGATGAGGTCGGCATCGACGGAGCGGAGGCCGGCGAGGAAGAGCGCCATGGCGAAGCCCGAGGACTGCCAGATCGCAGCGATCACGATCGTCCAGATCGCCATGTCGCGGTCGACCAGCCAGTCGAACCGGAAGGAGGTCCAGCCGAGATCCTGGACGAGCTTCTGGATCCCAAGGCCGGGATTGAGCAGCCAGCTCCAGACCGTGCCGGTGACCACGAACGACACCGCCAGCGGGTAGAGGAAGATGGATCGCAGCGTGTTCTCGCCGCGAATGCGCTGGTCGAGCAGGATCGCAAGCACGAGGCCGGTCGCCAAACTCAGCAGCACGAAGGCACTGCCAAACAGCAGCAGGTTGTCGAAGGCGATCTGCCAGTTCCGCGATGCCAGAACCGCATTGTAGTGGCGCAAGCCCACCCAGCCCGAGACCGGGACAAGCGTGGATGGCGTGAACGAAATCCAGATCGTCCATAGCGAAAACGAAATGAGATGCGCCGCCGACAACAGCAGCGGCACCCAGATCGTCAGATATTCGGGCAGCCGGCCCACCACGTTCGGTATTGCCGGCCGCCCTGTTCTCGATGTAGCGGCGACGGTGTCGGTCAACGCGAGCCCTCGACGGCCTCGGCGAGGCGGGTGACCGCCTGCTCCGGCGTGATCGTCTTGTTCTTCGCGTATTCGGTGAACACATCGATCATCGCGGCAGTCAGGCCATTTTCCTGTGCCATGTTGTGCGCGAGGCTCAGGACGGCCTGATTGTTGGCCACGGCATCCTTGAGTGCGGCTGCGGTTCGCCGTTGACCATCCGACCAGCCCTCACCGGACAGATCGACATCGGTGCGCACGGGGATCGATCCCGTGATCTGCGAATACATGGTCTGGATCGCCGGATCCATGACGAGCTGGGCCATCAACATCTGGCCGGCCTGGAGATCCGCCTCCTTGCGCTGCCAGAAGATGAAGGCATCGGCATTCAACAGGAACACAGGCTTGCCATTGTCGCTGGGGCCCGGCGCGATCACGAAGTCGTCGAACTTGAAACCGGCGTTGCGCAACACGCCCTGCGCCCACCCGCCCATGATCATCATGCCCATATCGCCGTCGACGAAGCGCTTCAAGTTGGTGGCATAGGGTTGGGCGCCGACATTGGGGTCCATCCAGTTGGTGATCTTGCGCATCTGTGCGAAGGCAGCCTTGATCTCGGGACCCTCCAGGGCCTTCTTGTCGAGATTCATGATGGCTGTGCGGTATGCAGCAGGACTGATGCCGGCGAGCGAGGCCTCGAATTTTTGACCATCGTCGGCGCGGGTGCCACCGTTCGCGACGGGATATGTGACACCGCCTGATTTCATCTTTTCGGCAAGATCGTTGAAGTCGGCCCAGGTGACCGGGATCTTGTCGGCCTTGGCCTTGTCCATCGCGCGTTTGGAGAGAAACAGCATGTTGGTGCTGTAGATCTGCAACGGCAGTGCAATCCACTTGCCGCCCGGCTTGTGTAATTTTGCAAGGTCCGGCGCGACGACTTTTTCGTAGCCGGCGGCCGCGACAACCGCATCGAGATCGACGGTCGGGGCGATCTTCGACCAGGCCGCAATCTCGGGGCCCTTGAGCTGCGAGCAGGCCGGCGGATCGCCGGCAATGATCTGAGCGCGCAGCTTGTTCATCATCTCGGTGGTGAAGCCGGGGACGGGCGAGTGTTGCCAGACCCCGCCTTTCTCCTCGAATTTCTTGCCGAGCGCCGTGATGGCAGCTCCGTCGCTGCCGGCGGACCATTGCGAGATCGCGGTCAGGCGCGGCTTGACCGCGCCTTGCGCGCGGACAAATGTCGGCAGTGCGAGCGCGGCGGCAGACCCAGCGAGCAGACGGCGCCTTGTTGTTGTGATCGGCATGGCAAGTTCCTCCCGGTGTGAACTCTTTTGCGCGAGAGCCGCGCAGCTTCAGTGCATTTCAGGCGGCCTCCGTCGATGCGGCGGGCATACCGCCGCGGCAAGCGAGGCAGAACGCAGCGAACGCCAGCGCAGCCCGCGGATCATTGCCGTTCGACGGCGGCACGAAGGCGAGCGATACCTGCGCATGCTGAGGGCCGCCGAGCAGGCTGGCGTCGACGCCGTCGACCAGAGCCTTCCGATCGTCCTCCGCAAGCAGCGACGGCCAGCCGCTGATTGCAACGCCGCGGCATGGCTTGACGTTCAGCGTGTTGCCGATCGCAAGCCCCAGCCGGAACAGCCGCCGGCGCAGTTCCTGGCGAATGCGCGCTGAGAGCGGGATCGCGGTCACCCAATCGTTGCCGAGCTGAAGCAATTCGGCTTCGGAAACACCAAGGAGCTCGGCCAGGGCGGGAAGCGATGTATAGGCTTCGACGCAGCCGTGATGGCCGCAGCGGCAACGCGGTCCGTCGGTGCCGAACACCATGTGGCCGAGTTCGACCGGCTGGAGAGCATCGGCCTCGGTCGGATCGTCCACCCAGGTGCCTGCGACGCCCTGGCCGACGAAGACGAACAGATGCGCGCCACTGAACGGATAGTTCTCCCTGCGGCAGCGGTGAAAGGTGGCGTGGGCGACGACCGAATTGGTGAACTCGACCGGCACGCCGGCAAACAGCTGGGCGAGCGTGGCGCTGATGCGCCCGACGTCGCAGGGGATGATCGGATTGGTCGATATGCTCAGCCGGCCGAGGCCCGGAATGGAGACACCGATCTGTGCAAGCGTGATGCGGCGGCGCCGCGTCCAGTCACGCAGCAATGTCAGCGCCTCGCGAAACACCCGGCCGACGGACTCGATTGTGGGCTTTTCCGGTAGCGCCACGCGCTCCGTATAGTGCAGCTCGCCCGACAATGTCCCAACGCCGACGCTGAGCCACTGGCCGGTTACCTCGACGGCCGCAAGCGCCACCGAACCATCGAGCGACACGAGGCCCGTCGGGCCGCCGACGTAAGGGGCAGGGCGCCGCACCTCCTCGATCAGGCCTTCGGCCTTCAGATCAAACAGGATGCGCGACAGGCTCGCTTCCGACAAGCGCACGGCCTTGGCCAGAGGCGGGCGAAACGAACCGCCCGACTGAAGCAGATGAGTCAAAATGGCAGCGCGCGTCTGCCGCCGACTTCTCGGCTGCTCCGGCATTTCCATCCCTATCGTCATTCTTACTTAGTGTAAGAATTTGCGCGCGGAGCGTTTCGCCTGTCAAGGCGCTTGGTGCGCGATACATCGACTTGTTGTTGTGCGCGGCAGCAAGATCGGATCGCAATCTACGCGCGACGTCA
The DNA here is from genome assembly GCF_028128935.1 of Bradyrhizobium sp. CCBAU 11361. Taxonomy (NCBI): domain Bacteria; kingdom Pseudomonadati; phylum Pseudomonadota; class Alphaproteobacteria; order Hyphomicrobiales; family Nitrobacteraceae; genus Bradyrhizobium; species Bradyrhizobium sp. CCBAU 11361. Next base: position 251,151 of record NZ_LBJZ01000195.1, on the reverse strand, counting down.
CTGCTTTGGTCGTCGGCAGCGCACCGCTCACGCAAGACGCACGACGTCGACGATGATCCGTTTGCGATTGTCCGGGTCGACCAGGACAGGCAACTCGTTCCCGACGGCGGTTCGGTTCTCGCAGCGGCTCGAGCTGCTGAATGACATGCGCGTGACCGCTTCCCAACCAGTTCCGCCGTTAGGGTCGTTCACCGCGAGAACGATGTCCCACGTCCCGCCCGGAGCGCTGCTCGGTTGCACCTCGTGCGCGATCAACACCTTCGCCGTGGTCGGGACCAGGCCGAGGGCTGCGGCGCCGCCGGCAAGCGCAATCTCCATCTGCTGCGGCGTCAGGCCGTTGACCAGCGCCGGCGACGATGCCGCGTGCTCCACCTCGCGCCAGACGCGGGGAAACGGCCGGTGGCCGGACGTGTCGGCCTGCTGTTCGCCGCGCAAATGTTCCGCGAGCCTTTCGGCGGCTTCGCGCCCGGTCGGCACCAGATCCCATTCGATCCTGAACCGTGTGGGATCAGCAAGGTCCACGGTAACAGGAAGCACCGTCCCGGGGCGCGGCCATTTCGGCTTGGGAACGTCATAACCGCTGTACCGCACCGCAGTCGCTGCGACGCGCTCCGCAGTGACGATCCCGTCAATGTCGCATCTGGGATGAAGCACCATCTCGCCGGCCGCATCGGGGAACGGCGAACAGGCCACGACCTGCAACCATCCTTCCACCGGGTTCGTGATCCGCATCCGCTCGCCCTGCGCTTTGCTCGCTGTTCTCGGTATCCTGCCAAACAAAAACGGCGCCATCGTGAGATGGCGCCGTCTCGAAAGCCGTGTTGGCTAAAGCCTTACTTGCGATCCTTGATCGCGACGTAGTCGCGGCGGGTGACGCCGGTGTAGAGCTGGCGCGGACGGCCGATCTTCTGCTGCGGATCCTCGATCATCTCGCTCCACTGGCTGATCCAGCCGACGGTGCGGGCGACCGCGAACAGCACGGTGAACATCGAGACCGGGAAGCCCATCGCCTTCAGCGTGATGCCCGAATAGAAGTCGACGTTCGGGTACAGCTTGCGGTCGATGAAGTACTGGTCGCTGAGCGCGATCTTCTCGAGCTCCATCGCCACCTTCAGCATCGGATCGTCGCCATGGCCGGTCTCCTTGAGCACGGCGTGACACATCTTCTGCATGATCTTGGCGCGGGGATCGTAGTTCTTGTAGACGCGATGACCGAAGCCCATCAGGCGGACTTCGCTGTTCTTGTCCTTCACCTTGGCGATGAATTCCGGAATCTTGTCCACGCTGCCGATCTCGGCGAGCATCGCAAGGGCCGCTTCGTTGGCGCCGCCATGCGCCGGGCCCCAGAGGCAGGCGATGCCGGCGGCGATGCAGGCGAACGGGTTGGCACCGGAGGAGCCGGCGATGCGCACCGTCGAGGTCGAGGCGTTCTGCTCGTGGTCGGCGTGCAGGATGAAGATCTTGTCCAGCGCGTCAGCGAGCACCGGATTGATCTTGTACTCCTCGCACGGCACGGCGAAGCACATGTGCAGGAAGTTCTCGGCGAACTTCAGCGAGTTCTTCGGGTACACGAAGGGCTGGCCGATCGTGTATTTGTAGGCCATCGCCGCCAGCGTCGGGATCTTCGCGATCATCCGCATCGACGCAATCATGCGCTGCTTCGGATCGTTGATGTCGGTGGAGTCGTGATAGAACGCGGCGAGCGCGCCGACGGAAGCCACCATCACCGCCATCGGATGGGCGTCGCGGCGGAAGCCCTGGAAGAAGCGGGCCATCTGCTCGTGCACCATCGTGTGATGGATCACGCGGTCGTCGAAATCCTTCTTCTGCGCGGCGGTGGGCAGGTTCCCGTAGAGCAGCAGGTAGCAGGTCTCCAGGAAGTCGCCGTTCTCGGCGAGCTGCTCGATCGGATAGCCGCGGTATTCCAGCACGCCCGCGTCGCCGTCGATATAGGTGATCTTGGACTGGCAGCTCGCGGTGGAGGTGAAGCCCGGGTCGTAGGTGAACAGGCCCGACTGGCCGTAGAGCTTGCCGATATCGATGACATCAGGCCCGACGCTGCCGCTGTGGATCGGGAGATCGTAGTTCTTGTTTCCGACCGTCAGCGTGGCGGTCTTATTGCTTGCTTTTGCGTCCATCGTAGGTCCCCGATGTATGGTGAAACGGGCCGGACCCGGAAGGCCCCGATGACATGGTGGGGGCAGGCCGGATGTTCCAGAAGGTACGGGGGAGATGGGTATATTATTGCTGTGTGCGCTGCAAGATGGCGCCGCGCATGCTCGACTTACGTCTAGCCTAGTCTCCGGCCTGGTCCTTAAGCCGGCCCAAACTTTCCTGGCGTCCCAGCACGTCCAAAACCTCAAATATACCAGGCGACGTGGTCCGTCCGGTCAGCGCGGCCCGCAAGGGTTGTGCGACCGCGCCAAGCTTGAGACTATTTTCCTCGGCAAAGGCGCGCAGCGCGGCTTCCGTCGTGGCGCCGCTCCATGTCTCGACATTCTCCAGCGCAGAATGAAGCTGGCCGATCAGCTTGCGGTTCTCGGGCGTCAGCAGCGCCTGCGCCTTGGGATCGAGCTCCAGCGGCCGGTCGGCGAAGATGAAATAGGCGCTGTCGATCAGCTCGATCAGCGTCTTGGCGCGCTCCTTCAGGGCCGGCATGGCCTTGAGAAGCTGCGCGCGCGTGGTGTCGTTTAACTTGGCCTTAAGCTCGTCGCGGCTGGGCACGACGTGGTCCAGCACGTCCTCGAACATCTTCACGAGTGATTGATCGTCGGCGTGGCGGATGTAATGGCCGTTGAGGTTTTCCAGCTTGGCAAAGTCGAAGCGAGCTGCGGCGCGGCCGACGCTGGCGAGATCAAATGCCGCGATCATCTCCTCGGTCGAGAATATCTCCTGGTCGCCATGGCTCCAGCCGAGGCGGACGAGGTAGTTGCGGAGTGCGGCCGGGAGGTATCCCATGGCGCGATAGGCATCGACGCCGAGCGCACCGTGGCGCTTCGACAGCTTCGAGCCGTCCGGGCCGTGGATCAGGGGGATGTGGGACATGCTCGGCAGAGCCCAGCCCATCGCATCATAGATCTGCTTCTGGCGGGCGGCGTTGATCAGATGGTCGTCGCCGCGGATGACGTGGGTGACGCCCATGTCGTGGTCGTCCACCACCACTGCGAGCATGTAGGTCGGGTTGCCATCGCCGCGCAAAAGCACGAGGTCGTCGAGGTTCTCGTTCTGCCAGACCACGCGGCCCTGGACCTGGTCCTCGATCACGGTCTCGCCGGTCTGCGGCGCGCGCAGGCGGATGGTGGGCTTGACGTCGGCTGGGGCCGTGGCCGGGTCACGGTCCCGCCACATGCCGTCATAAAGGCGGGTGCGGCCCTCCGCGCGCGCCTTCTCGCGCATGGCGGTGAGCTCCTCGGCGGTGGCGTAGCAGCGATAGGCCTTGCCGTCGGCGAGCAGCTGCTCGGCGACCTCGCGGTGGCGGGCGGCGCGGCTGAACTGGTAGATGACGTCGCCATCCCAGCCGAGCTCGAGCCACTTCAGTCCGTCGAGGATGGCGCCGATCGCGGCCTCGGTGGAGCGCTCACGGTCGGTGTCCTCGATCCGGAGCAGCATCTTGCCGCCATGCTTCTTGGCATAGAGCCAGTTGAACAGCGCCGTGCGGGCGCCCCCGATATGGAGGAAGCCGGTCGGGGAGGGAGCAAAGCGGGTGACGACGGAATCGGTCATTCTTGGCAGGGCCTATGCATTGGAAGCGGTGGTGTATAGCAGGACCAGAGCATAACTAAAGCCCGACGGCGGACCTGCCAGCCCTTGCTTAAGCCCTTGGCTCAGCCTCCCGAATTTGGCAGAAGGACCGCTGATTTCCCTACAGGATTTTCGTAATGACAGAACCGGTGGCAGCTGAGGTTGGGCGCGATTTCATTCGTGACATCATTCAGGCCGACCTCGATCAGGCCAAATACCAGGAGATCGTGACCCGGTTCCCGCCGGAGCCGAACGGTTACCTGCATATCGGCCACGCCAAGTCGATCGCGCTCAATTTCGGCATCGCCCAGGAGTTTCCGGGCCGCTGCCATCTGCGCTTCGACGACACCAACCCGGTCAAGGAAGAGCAGGAATACATCGATTCCATCCAGGCCGACGTGCACTGGCTCGGCTTCGACTGGGGCAAGAACCTGTTCTTCGCCTCGGACTATTTCGATCGCCTGTACGAATGGGCGGAGACGCTGATCCGCGACGGGCTCGCCTATGTCGACGACCAGACGCAGGAGGAGATCCGCACCTCCCGCGGCACGTTGACCGAGCCCGGCAAGAACTCGCCGTTCCGCGACCGCAGCGTGGACGAGAACCTCGACCTGTTCCGCCGCATGAAGGCGGGCGAATTCCCCAACGGCGCGCGCGTGCTGCGGGCCAAGATCGACATGGAAGCCGGCAACATCAATCTGCGCGATCCCGTGCTGTACCGCATCCTGCATGCGCATCATCCGCGCACCGGCAACGCATGGTGCATCTATCCGAGCTACGACTACGCCCACGGCCAGTCGGACGCGATCGAAGGCATCACGCATTCGATCTGCACGCTGGAGTTCGAGGACCACCGGCCGCTCTACGACTGGTTCATCGAAAAGCTGCCGGTGCCGTCGAAGCCGCACCAGTACGAGTTCGCGCGGCTGAACCTGACCTACACGCTCTTGTCCAAGCGCGTGCTGACCCAGCTCGTGCGCGAGGGCCATGTCGCGGGCTGGGACGATCCGCGCATGCCGACCATGGCCGGCATGCGCCGTCGCGGTGTGCCGCCGGCGGCGCTGCGCGGGTTCGTCAAGCGTATTGGCGTCGCCAAGGCCAACAGCGTGGTCGATGTCGGCATGCTCGAATTCTGCATCCGCGAGGAGCTGAACCGCACCGCGCAGCGCCGCATGGCGGTGCTGAAGCCGCTCAAGGTCGTGATCGAGAACTATCCGGAAGGGCAGACCGAGGAGCTCGAGGCGATCAACCATCCGGACGATCCCTCCGCCGGCACGCGGAAGATTACGTTCGGGCGCGAGCTCTATATCGAGCAGGACGACTTCATGGAGAACCCGCCCAAGAAGTTCTTCCGCCTGTCGCCGGGCAACGAGGTGCGGCTGCGCTACGCCTATTTCGTCAAATGCACCGGGGTGACCAAGAACGATGCCGGTGAGGTGGTGGAGCTGCGCTGCACCTACGATCCCGCGACCAAGGGCGGCAATGCGCCCGACGGCCGCAAGGTGAAGGCGACCATGCACTGGCTGCCGGCGGCAGCGTCGAAGCCGGCGGAGATCCGCATCTACAACCAGCTGTTCGCCAACCCGAGCCCGGACGCCTCGAACTTCGCCGCCGATCTCAATCCGCAGTCACTGGAGATCCTCAGCGACGCGCGCATCGAGGCATCGGTCGCGGAGAGCAATGCGACCGAGCCGATGCAGTTCGAGCGCCAGGGCTATTTCGTGCGCGACAAGGACTCGACGCCGGGCAAGCCGGTGTTTTCACGCACCATCGGCCTGCGCGACACGTTCGCGAAGGAAGTCGCGAAAGGTTGAGGTGCGCATGAGCAGTGAGGCCGACGCCATCGTTTCCGCCATCATCGCGAAATGGTGCGCCGGCTTCGCGACGCTGGATGCCACGGCGTTGTCATCGCTCTATGCGAAGAATGCTTTCTTCTTCGGCTCCAACCCAAAACTCTACCAGGGCAGGGACGGCGTTGCCGATTACTTCAATGGCCTGCCGCGATGGCGCAAGCCGAGTGCTGCGTTTTCCGAGGTGCAGACCGCGCAGGCCGGTCCTGATGTCATCAACATGGCCGCGATCGTGTCGTTCGATTTCGCGGGCGAGCGCCCGGAACTCGTCGTCAAGATGAGCTGGGTCATCACGCGCGAGGACGCCGATTGGAAGATCGTCAATCATCACGTCTCGTCGAGGGTCCCGATGATCTAGCAGCGGAGGGCTCTGCCCGTTCCGCCATGTGCGCGGTCGCCGCCCGCTAGATGTCGTAGTAGAGATGAAACTCGTAGGGATGAGGTCGCAGGCGGATCGGGTCGACCTCCTTCTTGCGCTTGTAGTCGAGCCAGGTTTCGATCACGTCGGCGGTGAAGACGTCGCCGCGCAGCAGGAATGCGTGATCGCGCTCGAGCGCGTCGAGCGCCTGGTCCAGCGATCCTGGCGTGGACTTCACCTCCTTCGCCTCCGCAGGCGGGAGGTCGTAGAGATTCTTGTCGATCGGGCTGCCGGGGTCGATCCGCTTGTCGATACCGTCGAGGCCAGCCATCAGCATTGCCGCGAAGGCCAGGTAGGGATTGCAGGACGGATCCGGCGAACGAAACTCGACGCGCTTGGCGCGCGGATTCGGCGAATACATCGGAATCCGGCAGCAGGCGGAGCGATTGCGCTGGGAGTAGACGAGGTTTATCGGAGCTTCATATCCCGGCACCAGACGCCGATAGGAATTCGTCGTCGGGGCGCAAAGCCCGCACAACGCCCAGGCGTGGCTCAATAGCCCGCCGATGTAGTAGCGACCGAGCTGGCTCAACTCGGCGTAGTCACCTTTGTCGTAGAACAGATTGGTCTCACCCTTCCAGAGCGATTGGTGAACGTGCATGCCGGAAGCGTTGTCCTCGAACAGCGGCTTCGGCATGAATGTCGCGGTCTTGCCGTGCTGATGCGCGGTGTTCTTCACCACGTATTTGTAGATCATCAAATTGTCGGCCATGCGGGTGAGGGTGGTGAAGCGCATGTCGATCTCGTTTTGGCCGCCGGTTGCGACTTCATGGTGATGGGCCTCGATCTGGATCCCCAGAGATTCCATCGTCAGCACCATTTCGGTGCGTAGCGCCTGCATGCTGTCGGTCGGGGGAACGGGAAAGTATCCCTCCTTCGGGCGCGGTTTGTGGCCGAGGTTCGGCCCTTCCTCAGAGCCGGTGTTCCAGCTGCCTTCGCTGGAGTCGACTGCGTGCATGGCGTAGTTGATGCCCTGTGCGTAGCGCACCTCGTCGAAGACGAAGAACTCCGCTTCCGGGCCGAAATAGCTCGTATCGGCGCGCCCGGTGCCCTTAAGGTAGATTTCGGCTTTCTGGGCGATGTAGCGGGCATCCCGGCTATAGGACTGGCCGGTCACGGGGTCGCGGATGTTGCAGATCAGAACCAGCGTTTTGGCCGGACTGTAGGGGTCGACGAATGCCGTCGTCGGATCGGCGACGACCAGCATGTCGCTTTCCTGGATCTCCTGGAAGCCTCGGATCGATGAGCCATCGAATCCAATGCCCTCATTGAGTGCATCGGCATTCACCGCGCTCGGGGGGATGGAAAAATGTTGCCACACCCCCGGCAGGTCGGTGAACCGCAAATCGATCATCTGGACTTTCTCGTCCGTGATCGCCTTCACGAGGTCTTCAGCTGTCGTACATTTCGTAACCATGGCTTCGCTCCCAGGTCAGCGTCCCGAGATCGCGTAGCCGTTCGGCCGCAACCTGGCGGCTCGCGACGGACTGTGGTCCACGTTCGGCGTTGTCGCCGCAGTCAGGCAAGCTTCGCGCGACGCCAGTCAGCTTTGATGCGGCCCGCGCATCAGCTTCATCGCGTCTTCGATGTGCCGCCAGGTTTTTGCCAATTCGAGCTCGCCCTTCCGCTCGAGGTCAATGGCGTTTTGAGCGGCTTCCGCAATGGCCTTGGGGCCATGGGCTTCCAGCAACTGCCGCGCATAGTCGTGGATTTCCATTTCTCGCATGGCGTCATCTCCCTCTTGTTCTGGGCGCGAACCGGGTGGGCCGAGAACGGCAGACATTGACACCTGTCAAGCGCCGATAGTCTGCATCCTGGTGCGCCGCACTTGCAAGGGCCCTTTCCGGGGCAGGGGCGGCCGGATGGGCGCCGGCTCCCGGTCGCGGCAACACAGCGCAGGTCGGAGGGATGATTCTTCATCGGTGCGCCCCCACATCAATACGAGAAGGGAGGTGAGCATCATGCGCATCCAACATTGGCAAGACGCTGGTAGCCTGTTGGTGGGCGTGTGGCTGGTCCTGTCGTCCTTTGTCCTCGGCTTATCCGGGGCTGCTGTCTGGATCACCATCGCACTCGGGCTCGGCGTCATGCTGTTTGCCGTGGAAGCCTTTGTCGTCCCGTCCTACCTGGAAGAGTGGGGCGAAATGCTGCTCGGCTTGGCTCTGGTGCTGGCGCCTTGGTCCATTGGCTATGAACCCGTAGCGGCCACGGTCAGCAGCGTATTGTCGGGCCTATTGGTGATCTTGCTCGCTGCTTGGGAATTGATGACCGATCACGACTTCAGTACCTGGTGGCACGATCACTGGCCTCACCGCGCCGGCTGAGACGAGAGGTTGCCGGCTCCTCTCCGACCGCCATCGGTTGGCGGCCGGAGGAGAGGTGATTACGTTACGATGCTGTTCTGGGCTCGATCGGTTGCCAGATGCTGATCTTGCGCGTCTCCGGCATCAGGAAGACCGCGAGCACGAAGCACACCGCAGGCACCGCAATCGGGTAGATCAGCGCGTAGCCGATGCTGCCGGTCGCCGCGAAGGCCGCCGATGTGATGAACGGCACCAATCCGCCACCCCAGCCGTTGCCGATGTGGTACGGCACCGATACCGACGTGTACCTGATCCTGGCCGGAAAGTATTCCGCCAGGAATGCGCCGACCGGCCCGTAGACCATCCCGACGTAGCAAACGAGGATGAAGATGATGAAGATCGCGGTCGGATAGTTGATGTTGCCGGGCTGCGTGACCGATCCCAGCCACAGATAGAGCGGATAGTACGTGATCGCAGCGAGCAGCATGCCGCCCAGGATCACCGGCTTGCGGCCAATCTGATCCGACAGCCAGCCGAAGAAGATCAGGCTCGGTGTTGCGATCAGCAGCGCGGCTCCCACGATGTAGGCCGAGGTCACCGCATCCACCTTGGAGACCTGCTGCAGGAAATACAGCGCCCAGAACTGGCCGCTGTACCAGACCACGCCCTGTCCGATCAGGACCACGATCGCGATCCCGATGTATTTGATGTTGGAGCTGAGGAAGGCCTCCTTCCACGGATTCGTCGTCATTTGGCCGCGAGCCCTGATCTCCTGGAAGATCGGCGTCTCCTGGAGCTGGAGCCGAATGTAGATCGCGATGGCCACCAGCAGGAAAGACACCAGGAACGGAACGCGCCAGGCCCATTCGTCGAAGACCTGGTTGCCGAACCAGGTCCGTGTCAGGACGATCACGGCCAGCGACACCACGATGCCGAGAGTCGGAGAGGTCTGCAGCCAGCCGGTGTAGTAGCCGCGCTTGTGGTCCGGCACATGCTCCGCGACGTAGGTGATGGCGCCGCCATATTCGCCGCCGAGGCACAGACCCTGGATCATGCGCAAGCCGAACAGAAGGAACGCCGCCGTTAGACCGATGGACTGGTAGGTCGGGATCAACCCGATCGCCCCCGTACCCAGTCCCATTCCGCTCAGCGTGATGAGGAATGTATATTTTCGTCCGACCCTGTCACCCATCCATCCAAAGAGGAAGGCTCCCAGCGGGCGGATCAGGAAGCCCGCAGTGAACAAAGCGATCGTGCTGAGAAGGGCTGCAACCGGGTGGGATTGCTCGAAGAACTTGACCGACAGAACGGCGGCCAGGCTGCCAAAGATATAGAAATCATACCATTCGATGACGTTTCCCACCGATGCAGCAACGATCACGCGGCGGAAATCGTGCGGTACTTGAACTGCCATGTGCTGCTCCTATCAAATTCAAACGCCACTCCTCGCGCATTTCAGCGCCGGTTCGCTCGCGGAGTGTGTTTGGTGTGTGCGACGCTACAGGCGAGAATTGCGAGTTGCGTCCGCAACGCCTGGTCTCAGAGGAACCTCGAACCACCTGAGAAGAGCTTCGGCGGCCTTCGGTACCGCGAGCTGTCACGACCTGGCCCGTCCGTGCGGGGGAGGCGTGGAGAGCAGTTTAATCCTGCCAAGGCCGGCCCCTTATGAGACTTTCGGCTCAATCGAGCCGAACCGAGACTGCCCCCCGTCCAGAGGCAGAACGGTCGCCGATCGCGCCGGGCGGTCGTGTCACGAATGAACGGAAAGGACCTCTCGGGCGTTGTGGGGGTCCCCAACGAGGAGCCCACCATGCAGAACATCGCAGAGCATATGGAAGTCATCGGCGCCGACGGCGTCCACATCGGCACCGTCGACAAGGTCGAGGGCCATCGGATCAAGCTGACCAAGAAGGACAGCGGCGAGGGCAGCCACAGGGGCCATCATCATTTCATCGACAAGGGCCTCGTCGCCGACGTCGAAGGCAACAAGGTCCGGCTCTCGGCCAAGGCGGCGGTGGCCGTGACGATGGAAGAGGAAAAGTAGCGCCCGCCGTGGCTCGTTCCTGATCCGTACCGCTATTCGTCCGCCTGCACGTTCCAGTAGCCTCGGCCTCCGTCGCGTATCGTAAGGTGCAGGGAATGGCGGAGCCGGGCCGGCCAATACGGTCCCAAGGTATTGCGGGGACCTGGCCCGTCGGCCGGACTGCTCCGGCCGGCGGCTTTGTGCCGGCGGGCTTTGGCGCCTGGCCCGCGCTCGTCGAGATACTGCGCGAATGGATGCGCGCCGAGGCCGGTGCCGGGCGGCTGTTACCGTGGGTGCCTGTGGCCTTCGGCAGCGGCATCGCGCTCTACTTTGCCGCTGATCATGAGCCGGTGCTGTGGGTCGTTGCTGCGACGGCCATCGCGTTGATGCTGAGTGCGGTTCTGTTGCGGCGGAGCCGGCTGTTCGCGCCTGCGATCCTGATCGCGGCGGTCGCAGCCGGCTTTGCCATGGCGACCTGGAAGACGGCGCGCATTGACCACACCGTTCTCGCAAAGCCGCTCTACTCGGTGTCGCTGTCGGGCTTCGTCGAGACGCGCGACATCCGCGAGCGCACCGACCGCTTCGTGCTGCGCGTCACCGCGATGGAGGCGCAGCGGAGCGACGTCAAGCTGGAGCGCGTGCGCCTCTCGGTGCGGAAGGGGACTGCGCCGGAGGTCGGCAGCTTCGTGCAGCTGAAGGCGCGGCTGATGCCGCCGATCTCGCCGGTGCGCCCCGGCAGCTACGATTTCTCCCGCGACATGTTTTTCCAGGGCATCGGCGCCTCGGGCTTCGTGATGGGGGCGATCACGGCAGCGGTGCCGCCCGATGCCGGTGGATTGCGGCTGCGCTATGCCGCCTTCATGCAGGGCCTGCGCGATGGGATCGACGCGCGCATCCGGGCAACACTCGAAGGTGACAATCGCGCGATCGCGACGGCGCTGCTGACGGGGCGGCGCGACGCGATCACCACGCCTGTCAATGACGCCATGTTCATTTCAGGGCTCGGCCATGTGCTGTCGATCTCCGGTTATCACATGGCGGTGGTCGCCGGCGTCGTGTTCTTCGCGGTCCGCGCGCTGCTTGCTCTGATCCCGGGACTGGCGGTCGGTTTCCCCATCAAGAAATGGTCCGCGGCTGCGGCGCTGGTTGCCGCCGCGTTCTATCTGCTGCTCTCGGGCGCGGAGGTTGCGACACAACGCTCGTTCTTCATGACCGCCGTGGTGCTGATCGCCGTCATGGTCGACCGCCGCGCCATCACGTTCCGCACCCTGGCGGTGGCGGCGCTGATCGTGCTCGCGGTCGCGCCGGAAGCGCTGGTGCATCCGAGCTTCCAGATGTCGTTTGCGGCAACGCTGGGGCTCGTTGCGCTGGTGCAGATCGGCATGCCGAACCTGTTCGCATCGCCCGATCATTCGGCGACCGCGCGCGTTGCGATGTGGGGCGGCCGCGAGATCGCGATGCTGTTTCTGGCCTCGCTGATCGCGGGGCTTGCGACCACGCCCTATGCCGCCTTCCATTTCCATCGCGTCACGCCCTACGGCGTGCTCGCCAATCTCGGCGCGATGCCGGTGGTCTCTGCGCTGGTGATGCCTGCGGGACTGCTCGGATTGCTCGCGGCGCCGTTCGGGCTCGACGGCGTGTTCTGGTGGCTGATGGGGATCGGCATCGACTGGATGGTCGCGGTCTCGCGCTGGGTGGCCGCGCTGCCGGGCGCGGTCGGCCGCATCCCGGCTTTCGGCATTGCCCCGCTGATCGCGGCCAGCCTGGGGATCATCGCAATGGGCCTGCTGCGCACGCCCTTGCGCTGGTCCGGCGCGCTGATGCTGCTGGTGGCGATCCTCTGGGGGCTGTCGGGGCGGCAGCCGGATATCCTGATCGCCGGGGACGGCCAGAGCGTCGCGGTGCGGGGCAGGGACGGGCGCCTGCAGATGATCCGGGCCAGCAAGGACGGCTTTCTGCTGAAGGAGTGGCTCGCTGCCGATGCCGATCCGCGCGATGCCGGCAGCAACTCGCTCGCCGCCGGCGTGTCGTGCGACGAGGCTGGCTGCGTGACGCCGCTCGCCGACGGGCGCCTGGTCGCGCTGGCCATGCGCATCGACGCGCTGGCGGACGATTGCAGCCGCACCGCGCTGGTGGTGACGGCGCGGCCGGCGCCACCGGATTGTGCGGCGATGGTGGTCGACCGGCAGCGTCTCGCCGCCCAAGGCGCGCTCGCGCTGACACGGCGCGGCGACGGCTTTGCGGTTCAGGCGGTGAAGGCGAGAAGCACCGACCGTCCGTGGTCGCCGGCGACCGCCGGCGAGGGCGATTTCGGCGCGAGCCTCGCGCCGCAGGCGGCTGCTCCCCGCAACCGGGATGCGACGCCATCCGAGGCGGACATGCAGGCTGAGGATTGAACGGACAGGCTACAGGTACCAGGCCAGCACGGCGTCGAGCCCGGCGGCCCCGATCACCGGCAGGGCCACCATCTGGCTCAGTCCAGACGCGCGAGCCTCGGCGGCCGCGGCTGAGCCGTCATGCGCGAGATCGTCGTTGAGTGCGGGCATACCGGTGGCCCAGGCTCCGCCGATGCTGCCGTCGCCCCTGGCGATGGATTTGTCCGCGTAGAGCGCGGCAAGGTCGGTCTGCGCGCTGCAATCGGCGGCGCGAAAGACCAGTGCCGAACGGGCCTCGTTCGGCACCCAGATCTCGAAGCGTCGCGCAATGGGCGTCGCCTGCGCGGAGAGGAAAGTCAGCACCCAGGTCTGGTCGACGCCGGTCCGATAGGGCACGCCGACGCCGAGATTGATGCCGACCTCGGCGGCGTCTTCCCAGCGCAGAAAACTCCTGGCGTTGTGCAGGTCCTTGATGATCAGCGGCAGGCCCGCTTTCCAGGTGCGTCCGGGCAGGCCGAAGCCGCGGGGAAACCTGGTGTGGCGGGAGTTGAACTCGAACATGTCGGCGGTGCCATAGTAGCCGTCGACGAGCCCCATCTCGTGGGAGATATCGGGGTCATTGTGCCAGAGCTCGATCGCGCCGACATGCGCCTCGTCGTCGCCGCAGAACAGCACCATGACGGCCTGCAAGAATTCGCCTGAAAACACCGGCACCGCCACGCCGCATGTGAGGCCGGCCGCGAGCGCCTGATCGGTCCGCTTGAAATAGGAGTTGGCGAATTTGGTGAGGATCACGGGATGGCCGCTGGCCCAGGCCTTGCCGGGAAGGCCCTCGTCGTATCCGAAACGCAAATTCTCGCTCACGGCCTTGAACGCGGACAGCCCTTCGCCATAGAGGCCGCCGCCGAATTCCAGCCGCATGCGCGTCCGGTCCGGCACCCAGAGTTCAACGACGCGAATGAAGGTTTTCATCGACCGTGTCCGCCGCCTCAAGCCAGTGACAGCATCGGCGATCTGGCCGCGGAGTGGACGTTCAAAATTCAGGCAGAGCCGCGCAAACTTCGTGCGACGGGGAGGCGCGGGGGATCTCCGCGGATTGGATTCTCAGGACGCAAACCGCACCACGTCGCCGGCCACGGCCGGCGATGGCGATTTCGATGCTGGCCCCGACCCGTGAGCCGGGGGAGCTGCCTCAGCCGATCGGCAGGCGGGTGATGGTCGGCCGACCATCGGCGATGACCTGCGGCTTGTGCTCGCGCTCGCCGACGGGCTGGGTCACCGGCAACTGCAGCACGGTCGCGCGCTGGCCTTCGACGAGCTGCGTCACCAGTACGTATTTGCCGTCGGGGAATTCGATCGCGTCGTGATGGCGATCGGGAATGTGCGGATCGATCTTGCCGAACTTGCCGACGCGGGAGTTGATGGTGCGCGTCCAGATCCAGCGATTGTCGTAGCGGACGTTGTCGGCGAAGGCGAGCTCCGTCCCCGGCAGCAGGCAGACCGCGACGGACATGTCGGCTTCAGAGGCGAAGCCGCGCGTCGAGGTGCCTCGGAAAGTGGTCGTGACGATCGTCTCGCCGACTTCTGCGGGACGCGTCGCGACGGCATGCAGACTGTAGTCACACATCGGGTGCTCCTCATTCAGGGATAGCGACCCGCGCCTCCTTCGGAGGCACTAGCCCCTATCAGAGTGGAAGCATGTTAGCGTCTTCTCGGTTGTAGGCAAATCTGCGACTTAGATCCGCAGGCTGCCATCACAATATCTTTTTCAAATGCACGAGGAACAAAGTCCGCTTCTGTGCATTTGGCGTGCGTCCCCGTCAGCGACCAGCAGGTGCCGACCAGCCCGAATATTGCCAGCGGGTTGCGACGGCTTCGCGACGGCGTTGCGGGCATTGCGCAATTGCTCGCTCGTCGTCGTCTGCGCTGCCTTGCGGACATGGTGTGACTGTGCGGCGAAGGCTTGCGACGCTGATGCTGCGATCAGCGTGATCGTGACGGCGCTCAAAACGATCTTGCGCATGATGGTCTCCTCGATCTCCAGCGTCGCGAAGCGATGAGGGCTTCGTGCGGCGTGCCCGAGGATGTACCGCTGGAGAGGGGCCGGATAATCTGTGCAAAACCAGAAAGACTATCCAGCCGGAGCGGACAATCGTCCGCTCCAATCGTCAACGCGCGGGTCGCCAACCGGCGGAGCGCGCTCAGTACTTGCGGTAAAGGCCGATCAGCTTGCCCTGAATCTTCACCCGGTTGGGCGGCAGGATGCGGACCTCATAGGCCGCATTGGCGGGCTCGAGCGCGATCGAGGCACCGCGGCGGCGAAAGCGCTTCAGCGTCGCTTCCTCGTCGTCGATCAGCGCCACCACGATGTCGCCGGTGTCGGCGCTCTCGTTGCGCTGGATCAGCGCCATGTCGCCGTCGAGGATGCCGGCTTCGACCATCGAGTCGCCGCGCACTTCGAGCGCGTAGTGCTCGCCCGACCCGAGCATGTCAGGCGGTACGCTGATGGTGTGGCTGCGGGTCTGCAGCGCTTCGATCGGCGTGCCGGCCGCGATGCGGCCCATCACCGGCACCGCAACGGGGCGTTCGCCCTCGTCCACGGAGGCGCTGGAGCTCGCTCGCACCTTGCCGAGATTGCCCTCGATGACGCTCGGCGTGAAGCCACGCCGGTTGCCGGCGGCGGCCTGGAGCTCGGGCAGCTTGATCACCTCGATCGCGCGGGCCCGGTTGGGCAGACGCCGGATGAAGCCGCGCTCCTCCAGTGCGGTGATCAGGCGATGGATGCCTGACTTCGAGCGCAGGTCGAGCGCGTCCTTCATCTCGTCGAAGGAGGGCGGCACGCCGCTTTCCTTCAAACGCTCGCTGATGAATCGCAGAAGCTCGTATTGTTTGCGCGTTAACATCTCGACCAAATCCCCCGGTTGATGTCGTTCGATTCCGAGACGGTGAATTCAGCGGCGAGCCGCTAGATGCTCGAAACAAATCATGAACGGACACTATATGTTCGATATGTGTTCCGCAACTGCTTAATTTACCGTGAACGCGACAAAGTTCGCGGAACGCGCACGACCTGCGGGTTCAGGCGGGCAGTCGCAGCACCTCGCAAGGCGTGCCGGCCTCGGCCTTGGGCGCGAACGGCGCGCGCACGAGAAGTGCCTGTGCCGCAGCGAGATTCGCAAGCAGCGAGGAATCCTGATGATTGACGGGAAGGGCGACAAGCGTGCCGTCGTCGCGCCGCTCCAGGCGTGCGCGCAGGTAATCTTCGCGCTGGTCATTGGCACCGACCTCGCGGCCGAGCACGGCGCGCTCGCGACGATGATGAATCACCGCGCGGCCCGACAGAGCGCGAATCAACGGCACCATGAACAGGAAGGCGCACACATAGGACGACACGGGATTGCCGGGCAGGCCGATCACACCCATCGCTCCTAACCGGCCGTGCATCATCGGCTTGCCCGGCCGCATCGCGATCTTCCAGAACGCCATCGCGATGCCTTCGTCCCTCAGCGCCTGCTGGACCAGATCGTGGTCGCCGACCGAGGCGCCGCCGGTCGTAATCAGGACATCGGCGCCGCTCTCGCGGGCACGGCGGATGCCGGCGGTGGTGGCCTCCAGCGTATCAGCGGCAACACCGAGATCGACGGTATCTGCGCCCTCCTGGCGGGCGAGCGCGTGCAGGGCGTAGCCGTTGGAATAGACGATCTGGCCGGGACCCGGGCTGATGCCCGGCATCACCAGCTCGTCGCCGGTGGCGAGGATCGCGACCTTCGGACGGCGGCGGACGGGGAGGTGCGGGTGATTCATCCCGGCGGCGAGTGCGAGGTCGCGCTCGGTGAGCCGGGTTCCCATGCGCAGGAGCACGTCGCCCTCGCGGAAGTCGACGCCGGCGGGGCGGATGTGCCGACCGGCGATAGCGGCTTCCTTGATCGTGATGCGCTTGCCCTCGGCGACCGTGTCCTCCTGGATCACGACCGCGTCCGCGCCAGCGGGAACGACGCCGCCGGTGAAGATTCGCACCGCTTCGCCGGCGCCGACTGCTCCCGCGAACGGCCGGCCGCCCGCCGCGACCTCGCCGATCACGGTGAGCTGTGCGTCGACCTTGGCCGCATCGGCCGCGCGCACGGCGTAACCGTCCATCGCCGACATCGCCTCCGGCGGCTGGGTACGCCGCGCCGCGACGTCGCGCGCGAGCACGTGGTGGTAGGCTTCGTCGAGTGGAATCATCTCTTCAGGCAGCGGCTTCACGCCGGCCAGCACCGCGGCGAGCGCGTCAGAAACCGGCATCAAGGCCACGGGGAAGACTCCTGCTGGGCACGTTCGGGCGAATGAACGGGGAACGTTCTATCCGAGTGCGGGCGCAGAGGCAAAACAGCGACGAAGCGGGATAATTCATCCTGTCGCTCGGCCGCCCTTCTATGGAGAACGCAAAGTGCGGCGCGGCATGGTCCGGACGATCAGAAAGACCGGTACGAGTGTGGCCATGGCAAAGACGACAATGACGAGAGCCACGGCCAGCATCGGTCAACGACCGGTTTGCTGGTCCGGACGGGCGTCCGGCGCCACGTCGGGAGCTTTGGGCCCTTGATCCTTGTCGGGCAGCGGATCGGCCCGGGATTTCAGGTCGGCGGCCTTGCTGATCAGCTTGGCGGAAAGGTCAGAATCCGACGTCGTTCTGGCGAATTCGAGCAGGAGAGAGGCCTGCTTGGTGAGGTAGGTCTTGCCCAACACGATGATGCGTCCGTCCGTAGAAGTCCCAACGGACTCAAGAGTCCGGAAGCGGGCATTCCGTTCCCGGAACTCTGTATAAAAATGTACAAAGCGATTTGGTTCCTGATCTCTGGCCAAATCGGTTCCGGGGAACTCCCCGGTTTCACCCGCAGGCCGCTGTATCTCGATCAGATTCCCAGCGCTTTGAGCGCATCGCCGACATCGCGGGGCGAGGTCACATGCACCGCGGTCAATCCGCGCGCCCGCGCGCCCTCGACGTTTTCGGCGAGGTCGTCGAAGAACACGATGCGCCTGGCGGGCACGCCGATGGCCGCCACGACATGGTCGAATGCCGCTGCGTCCGGCTTGCGCAGGCCGATGCTGGACGACAGATAAAGCTCGCGGAAATGGCCGAGCAGGCCGGCATATTCCTTCGAGAAATGGTCGACATGCGGCCGGTTGGTGTTGGAGAAGGCGTAGAGCGGCATGCGCTTCGCCGCGCGCGGCAACAACTCCGCGATATCAGGCATCTCGCCCGCGAAGATCGCGTTCCAGCCCTCGAGGAATTGCGCATCCGAGATGCCGATCCCGAGCGAGGCGCGCAGCGAGGCGAAATAGTCCTCGTCGCTGATCTTGCCGACCTCGTGCAGCCGATAGGCCTCGCTGTCGCGCACATAGCGGGCAACGATCGCCTCCGGCTTGCAGCCGGCATGTCCCGCCCAGCAGGCGATCGCCTTCGAGAAATCGATGTCGAGCACGACACGCCCGAGATCGAACAAAAGCGCATCCGCGCTGCCGGGAGAGAGCGAGGTCATTGCATCCTTTCAGATCAGTATCGGTAAGGTTCGTGGTCGAACAGCGGGAACGCGCTGAACACGCTCGGCGCATTCGTTGCGGTCGCCTGATGCAGGCAGGACTTGTTGACCTCGGCGAACGAGGTGGCGCCCAACAGGCCGAGGCAGCGCAGCACCTCGTCCTCCAGAAGCTCCAGCATCCGCGTCACGCCGGCTTCGCCGGCCGCCGCCAGCGCCCAGCATTGCAACCGGCCGATGCCGACGAGGTCCGCGCCCGCCGCGATCGCCTTGACGATGTCGGTGCCGCGGCCGAAGCCGCCATCGACCATGATCTTGGCGCGGCCCTTCACGGCCTCGACGATCTCAGGCAGCACATGCATGGCGCCACGGCCGTGATCGAGCTGGCGGCCGCCATGGTTGGAGACGTAGATCCATTCGACGCCGTGATCGATCGCGATCAGCGCGTCCTCGGCGGTGGCAATACCCTTGAGGATCAGCGGAATCTTGAACTTGTCCTTGATCATCTTCACGGACCGCCACTCCAGGCCCTTCTGGAATTCGCCGCCGGTGGCGCGCAGGCGGCTCTCGCGAACGTAGCGCTTGGCGATGTCACGTTCGCGACGGCTGTAATGGGCGGTGTCGACGGTCAGGCAGAAGGCGGCGTAGGCGTGCTTTTCGGCCCGGCTGACGACATCGGCGACGTAGGCGTCGTCGCCGCGCACATAGAGCTGGAACAGGCGCAGCGCATCGGGAGCGGCCTCGGCGGTCTTCTCCAGGCCGGGCTCGGACACCGAGCTCAGCATGTGTGCCGCACCGAAGGTGCCGGCGGCACGGGCGACGCTCGCGGCGCCATCCGGGTCGAAGATCTCGAGCGCGCCGACCGGCGCGAGCACCACCGGCAGGCGCATCCTGCGGCCGAACTGCTCGACGGAGCCATCGACCTTGCGCACGTCGCGCAGCACGCGCGGGCGGAAGGCGATCTCGTCCAGCGCCATCCGGTTGCGGCGCATCGTGGTCTCGGTCTCGGCGGCGCCGACGATATAGTCCCAGGCATTCTGGTTGAGGTTGGCGCGCGCCTTCCGGATGAATTCGTGCAGATTCTGGAACGGCTCGCTGCTGGCGCCGAGTTCGGCGTTCCTTTCCGGCCGGATGCGGGGTGCTTCGTTCATTATTATCCTCCCGAGAATTTGAAGCCTTGTTTCATCGCCTAACCCGTCCAGCTCTCCAAAACCATCCTAAAATCGCATAGCTGCGAGGCGTGGGTCGGTCGACCGATTGCCGCATTGCGCGAAACGGTTTCGGAACGTTGCCAAAAGTTTAGGTCCGGGCGAAGGGATTTTTACCGTGTATCCGCCGGCGTGGCCGCCCGGCCTTGAAGAAACCAGAATGGTATTGTGAGAAGCGAGCTGGATCGCCATTTGCATGGCGCCTCCCAAGCCCCAAGAGAACCGCTAAAGCAAAAAGGCAAGCCTATCCATGCGGAAATCCCTGCTGTTCCCCCTGGGCGCGCTCACGGGAGCGTGTTTGACCCTTCTGGTAGCCAGTCCGCACGGCGGCGTGTGGGCGGCGCGGGCGGCAGCGAGCGCAGATGATGCCTATTCCCAGCTCAACCTGTTCGGCGAAGTCTTCGAGCGCGTGAAGGCGAGCTATGTCGAGAAGCCCGACAATGCCAAGCTGATCGAAGGCGCGATCACCGGCATGGTGACCTCGCTCGATCCGCATTCGCGCTACATGAACGACAAGGCCTGGACCGAGATGCAGGAGACCACCTCCGGCGAGTTCGGCGGGCTCGGCATCGAGGTCACGATGGAGGAGGGCCTGGTCAAGGTCGTCTCGCCGATCGACGACACGCCGGCGTCCAAGGCCGGCATCATGTCCGGCGACCTGATCAGCAAGATCGATGGCGATGCCGTGCAGGGCATGACGCTCGAGCAGGCCGTCAACAAGATGAAGGGCCCGGTCGACACCAAGACCAAGCTCACCATCGTGCGCAAGGGCGCCGACGCGCCGCTCGACATTGCGATCACTCGCGAGATCATCCATGTGCGGCCAGTCCGCTTCCACGTCGAGAACGGCGACATCGGCTATATCCGCGTCACCTCGTTCAACGAGCAGACCACCGACGGCCTGAAGAAGGCGATCGCGGCGATCTCCAGGGATATCCCGCAGGAGAAGCTCGCGGGCTATGTGATGGACCTGCGCAACAATCCGGGCGGCTTGCTCGACCAGGCCGTGTCGGTGTCGAGCGCGTTCCTTCAGCGCGGCGAGGTGGTCTCGACCCGCGGCCGCAATCCGGAAGAGACCCAGCGCTTCACCGCGCATGGCGGCGACCTCACCAAGGGCAAGCCGCTGGTGATCCTGGTCAACGGTGGCTCGGCCTCGGCCTCCGAGATCGTCGCCGGCGCGCTGCATGACCACAAGCGGGCCACGATCATCGGCACGCGCTCGTTCGGCAAGGGCTCGGTGCAGACCATCATTCCGCTCGGCGCCGGCAATGGCGCTCTGGCGCTGACGACGGCACGCTATTACACACCGTCGGGTCGCTCGATCCAGGCCCAGGGCATTGCGCCCGATATCGAGATCCTCCAGGACGTGCCGCCCGAGCTGAAGGGCCGGATGGATACCATGGCGGAGTCCCAGATGCGCGGCCATCTGTCGGCTTCCGACGGCACCGAGCAGACGGGATCGCAGTCCTACGTGCCGCCGGAAGAGAAGGACGACAAGGCCCTGCACGCGGCCTACGACTTCCTGCACGGCGTCACCGCGAATGCGGTCGCCGCGAAGCCCGCGCCGAAGGCTGCGGTGCCGAACTAAACGTCGCGACGCCCAGATATCGCCCGGGAGTGGATGACCGCTCCCGGGCGAATTCGTTTTGGGACTTCGCGTCAGCTCGGGTTCATGGCGGCAAGGGTCGCTTCATAGCGCCCGTCGCGCTCGGGCCAGCGGCGGGCGCGGTCGCGTTCGAACAGCACTTTGTCGCGGGGATGAACCCGCAGCTCCAGCAATTGCATGACCTCCGCGACATAGGCGTCGAGCGGCATGGCGCGTGCGTCGCTCGCTTGGGGGTGGTGATCCCGCATCTTCGTGAGCGGCGGGATCACCGTCCGGTCGTCATTGCTGCTTCTTCGGGCCAATGTGATGCGGGACGTCGGTCTTCGGTCCGCCGCCGTAATGGTGGCTGCCGCCGGATCCGCTGGTCGTCCCGCCGTCGCTCTCTTTCTTGCCCATGTGGTGTGGGACCTCGGTCTTGGGCCCTCCGGAATAGTGGTGGCCGTTCTTCTCGTCGGTCGTGTTCGTCGTGCTCGTCTGCGCCAAGGCGGGCAACGCGACGAACGACATGATCGCAGCGGCGGCGATCAGCTTGCGGTGACTCATTCTGGTTTCTCCTGTTTGATCTTGTCGAGTTGGTGTCAATCAAGTCCCGGTGGCTTGACCGAGTGGCAACCAAACCCGGAGTGGGATCGTCCAGGTTGAGCAAGATCAAGTGCCGACGCGCGCACTTGCGTCCGCCGATGCGTAGATCGTCGAGTTGCCGCAGGCGACGGGAAGTATCGATCTTCTTACAGAAAAAATTTTGCATCGATCGCACGAATTCGATGGCTTCACGTCATGCTCACTATGAGCTGCGGCGCCGTCGAGAGACGTCACTGGAAGATGACTCCCTCGATCGAAATGACACGAGGACGATGGTCGCCTCAATTCATTACATGGCCTGGCGACAAAAAGATTTGGCTGGCGCGTCGCCCGAGTTTGATGTCCGTCAAAAGAGCATCAACCACGCGACCTAGCGTGCCCGCGCGAACGAGCGGCGAGAGTGTCGCGCAACGATGACGGGCCGCAATGTCGCACAAGAATGGGAAGCACGCTGTTGATTGACGAGACGATCCAGGTGGCCGGTCGGCCGCTGCAAGTTGCATTTCTCCTGCGCCGCCGGTTGTGGGAGACGATCACGATCAGGTCGGTGCTGATCAAGCCGCGGCGCGATGTGCGCCTGGATCTGTTTCGCGGTCTGGCGAACTGGCTGATCTTTCTCGGGCACATTCCGGATTCCGCGCTCGCCTGGTTCACGACGCGAAACTACGGCTTCAGCGATGGCGCCGATCTGTTCGTGCTGATCTCCGGATACACCGCGACGTTCGTATTCGGCTCGATGATGATGGAGCGTGGCTTCGTCATCGGGGCAACCCGGCTACTGCGGCGGGTGTGGCAGCTCTATGTCGCTCACCTGCTGCTGTTCCTGGTCTATCTCACCGCCGTGCACTACATCGCGCACAGCTTTGATGATCTCCATCTGATGGATCAGTTCAACGTCGCGCCGCTCATGAACTTTCCCGTCGAGACGCTCTCGCAGGGCCTGATCCTCAAGTTCAAGCCGCTCAATCTCGACGTTCTACCGCTCTACATCGTGCTGATGGCCGCGTTTCCCGTCGTGCTCTGGTTCATGCTGCGATGGCGCAATGCAGTGATGATCGGCTCGCTCGGCCTCTATCTGGCTGCCCGACATTACGAATTGAATCTGCCGTCCTATCCGGCCGGAGTCTGGTACTTCAATCCGTTCGCCTGGCAGCTGCTTTTCGTATTCGGAGCCTGGCTGGCATTGGGAGGGGCGGCGGCAAGCCGCTGGCTGCTGTCGTCCCGCACGCTGCTCGTCCTCAGTAGCGGCTTCCTGATCCTTGCGCTCGCGATGACGCTGGCGGAACGAATTCCGGGGCTGCGGGACTACATTCCCGAGGAGCTCGCCGCCGTCTTGATTCCAAACGACAAGACCAATCTGGGTCCTTATCGCGTCATTCATCTGGCGAGCCTGGTGTTCATCGTTGTCTCGCTCATTCCGATCGACTGGCCCGGTCTGAAGTCGCCGGTGCTCCAACCCTTGATCAGATGCGGTCAGCAGTCGCTGTCCGTGTTCTGTGTCGGCCTCTTTCTTTCGTTCGTCGCGCATTTCGTGCTCGAGTCCGGATCCGAGGGGTTATGGGCCCAGCTGCTGGTCGGTGCTGCCGGCCTGTGGATCATGACGATCGTCGCCTACTACCGGACGTGGTCGAAGGGCATCGACAGGAGCCGCTCGACCGAGGAGGGCGGCGGATGATGACGTCCGGGCTGATCTTCACCGAAGAGATCCGCGGCCTCATTCTGCACGGCCTGCATTGGGCCGCCTCGACCATCGAGCTGCTCGGCGTGGTGGTCATCGTCTGCGGAGTGCTTGCTGCAACGGTCTGGTCGTTGAACGAGATGCGGCGCGGCGCGCCAGCCGACGCATTTCGTTCCTATCGCGCCAATCTTGGTCGCGGCATCCTGCTTGGCCTCGAATTCCTGATTGCCGCCGACATCATCGGAATGGTCGCGATCGTGCCGTCGTTCGACCGGCTCGGCATCCTGGCTCTGATCATCGTGATCCGCACGTTCCTGAGCTTCTCGCTCCAGATTGAAATCGAGGGGCGATGGCCGTGGCGAAGGCATGACAGGGAGGTAAGCGATGCAGCCCGCGGCGGCCTTTGACACTTCCCTGCGTAAGAGTTGGCGGCGTTTCGCGTCTATATGGCCTGACCCGCCCCACGCTGTCCTCATCGCCGACCTCGATGAGCAGATGACCATCCAAATCAACACCCGGAGAATGACCATGAACCGTTCGAGAAAATTCGGCGTGAGCGTAGCCGCCTTTGCCGTCCTCGCCCTGGGGCCGGTTGGGCTGTCGCCGGCAATCGCCGCCGGTCTTGCCCGGACCGCGATGATGGATGACGACAAGATGTCGAAGATGCCGGCCCCGTCGGATTCCAGCGGCAAGATGAACATGGGCCAGCCAGCGGGTCAGTCGCAGAACATGAGCGGCGGTCCGATGACCGACGACAAGATGAAGATGCCGCCGCAAAGCCAGATGCGGGACTGCCAGGGCGCCGGCTGTCAGGAGAGCTCCGGCATGATGCAGATGATGCAAATGATGGAGAAGATGATGCGCGGCCAGATGAGTTCGGCCGGCAGCAGCGGTGCGATGAGCGGCCCGGTGGATGTGACGGAGCGGATCGAGGGGCGGATCGCGTTCCTGAAGGCCGAGCTGCAGATCAGCGACAAGCAAGCCGCCGACTGGAACAGTGTCGCCGACGCCTTGCGTTCGAGCCGGCAGCACCTGCTGGAAGCGCGCGAGATGCTCGCGATGGATGACAGGTCGGGAAGCGCCGACCGTCTGGAGCATTACGAGCGGCATTTGTCCGAGCGTCTGGAGGCGATCAAATCGGCCCGCCTGGCCTTCACGCGGCTCTACGCGTCGTTGAACGAGAGCCAGAAGCAGACCGCAGACACGATCCTGCTGCCTCTGATTGCATCGTTCTGAGCTCTGGAATCGAGAGCGAGATCATGTTCGGTCTGTCCCTTCGATGTCGAGCCGGCCTGTCTGCGCTCGTCGTCCTGACGAGCCAGCTCGTGGCGAATGCCGCGCTCGCATCGGACTTCGGCCCCGGCCGCGCGCATCCGACAGGGCAGGTCGCGCAGCGTTGGGAGCTGGCGCAGGCAGAGGACGACCACGCCGCACATCATCCCGCAGCGTCCGGCTCCGCAGGCGGTGCGGCCGATGTGCCGCCCAGCGGCGCCACGCCGGGGATGATGGGTGGAATGGACGGCATGATGGGCCGGCCGCGCAAGGAGTTCTACCCGGCATTGATGGACATGCCGGCGCTGTCCGCCGAGCAGCGGAGCAGGCTGGAGGTCCAGGCGCGCGAGCGGATCAGCGCGGAGGCCGACCGCCTGGCGACTGCCGAAATGGATCTGCGGCACGCTATCGCCGGAGGCGATATCGTCGCGGCGGATCAGGCGTCGCGGCGGCTTCGCGAGTCCCTGAACGCGGTTCAGAGCGGCGTGGTCGCGCTGCGTTCGCTGCGCGAGGGCGAGCCACCGCAGCAGATCGCGCAGGCGTGGTTCAAGTCGCAGATGAACCTGTTGCCTCAACGCGGCGCCATGGCTGCGGATGACGGCACGCAGGGAATCTCCTGGTTTCACGTCACGACCATGGCGCTGCTGGTGCTGTTCTCGCTCACGCTGCTTGCCGTCTATGTCGCGCGCATGTGCCGGGCGAACGCGCTGGTCGATCGGCTGACGCGCGCGGTGGCTGCTCCGGCCGCTGCGGCGTCCCTTGCGTCCGCGCCGGTCGTCGGCTCGCCGGCCGACAAGGCCGAGGCGACATCTTCGCGGGAGGTAGATCGCCGGTCGCGGAGGGGCGAAGCGAGCCGCTCCTGGAAGGGCAAACTGAGGGTCTGCGCGATCTATCAGGAGACGCCGAACGTGAAGACCTTCCGTCTGCAAGCACCGGACGGCGACGCGATTCCGTTTGCATTCCTGCCGGGGCAGTTCCTGACCTATGCCATCGAGATCGACGGTGAGGCCGTCAGGCGTTCCTATACGATCGCGTCGTCCGCCGCCCAGACCGCCTATGTCGAGACCACGATCAAGCGCGAGGATGGCGGGCTTCTGTCCGACTACATGCATGGCCACCTGAAGGCGGGAGACCTCATCGAGGTTGCAGGCCCCTCCGGCGCCTTCACGTTCACCGGCACGGAAGCCGATAGCGTCGTCCTGATCGGTGGCGGTGTCGGCATCACGCCGCTGATGGCAGCGATCCGATATCTCTCGGATATTGCATGGCCCGGCCCCATCTACCTCGTCTATGGCGCGCAGACGACCGAGCAGTTCATTTTCCGGGACGAGCTGGAATATCTTCAACGCAGGATGAACAATCTGCACGTCGCGGCCACGATGGTGCGGGCCGCGGGTACGTCGTGGATGGGAAGCGAGGGGCAGATCACGGCCGAGTTCCTGACGCAGGCTGTGCCTGATCTCACCAGACGACGCGTTCACTTGTGCGGTCCGCCCGGAATGATGGACGCGCTCAGGAAGACGTTGATCGGGCTCGGCGTGCCCCGCGAGCAGATCAAGACGGAGGCCTTCGGGCCCGCCCGCGGAGCCGTCCCACCTCCCGGCAAGGTCGGCGCCGAAGTGCCGATGCCGGGAGTAGAGGCGGGCAATCAAGGGGACGCGGCGGCCGGTCCTGCAACGGCCACCATCCGCTTTGCGAGATCCGGCAAGGTCGTGGCGCTGCCTCCGGACAAGAGCGTCCTGGAGGTGGCCGAGAGCGCGGGCGTTTCGATCGACTATTCCTGTAGGGCTGGGGTCTGCGGCGTCTGCAAGACGCATCTGTTGCAAGGAAACGTCACGATGGAAGTCCAGGACGCCCTGACCGCAGACGACAAGGCGAACGGTCTGATCCTGGCCTGCCAGGCGAGATCGGTCGGAGATCTGGTCGTCGAGGCCTGACATGATGGATCGGAGAGGGCGCCTGATCGCCGACGTCGCTCTGGCGGCCCTGTTGTTGCTGGTGCCGGCGTTCCTGCTGCACTCCGATAGCCGGTTCGCAGGAAGCCTCGCCGGCTTTGTCCCCGGGGCCTGCGCGGCCGTGCTGATGATTCTTCTTCTCGTCTATCCGATGACGAAGTACAGCGCGGGTCTGAAGGCCCTGGTCACGCGGTGCGTGTCGATGCCGACGCTCCTGGCGTTTCACGCCTATGCCGGAATCGTCGCGGCATTTTTCGCCCTTCTGCACACGGGGCACAAGTTTCAAAGTCCGCTCGGGATCGCCCTGGTTACCAGCATGCTGATCGTTGTCGTCACCGGATTTGTCGGGCGCTATTACCTGCCGCAAACCGCGATGGAGCTCCGCCAGCAGCAGTCGCATCTGGCGACCTTGAGGTCGGCCTATGAGCACATTGCGTCGGCGATGTCGTCGCCCGATCGGGCGGTGCGTGACGGGACCGCCGTGCCTGCATCGACGTTGCGGAATGTGCCCCTGCTGCAGCTCGTCGATGGCATTTCCGATCTCGAATCGGCGATCGGATCGAGCGAAGCAATCAAGAAGATCTTCCTGCAATGGATCGGGCTGCATGTCATGGCGGCGGTCGTCATGTATGCGCTGCTCGCGGTGCATGTGGCGGCCGAGGTCCACTACGGGTTGCGGTGGCTCGCGTGACGATCAAGGGCGTGCTCTACGCCGCAATCGCGACACTGGCCGTCGCAAGCGCGGCCGTCGTGTCGATCGCCCTGTATCGGGGCGGCTCCGAGGTCGTTCCAGGGTGGGCAAGGTTTGTGACGCCCGGGCCACTTTCCGGGAAGCATGCATTTCTGTCCGACAGATGCGAGAGCTGCCACACGCCGGTCAAGGGCGTCGATGCAGCGGCCTGTATCTCCTGTCACGCGCCTTCCGCCGGGGATCTCGCCAAGCAGTCGACGGCCTTTCATGCCACGGCGGGCAGTCAATGTTCCGGCTGCCATCTCGAGCACATGGGTGAACTGCGGCCGATCAGGATGGACCACGCGTCACTGCTTCAGGTCGCAACGTCTGCCTCCGGCAGGAAGTTGTTTGACCGGGTCGCGGCCGATCAACTGACTGCGGACCTGAAGGAGTTTCTCGGCGTGCCAAAGTCAGACCGGCGAGAAAAGGCTGCGCTCGACTGTGCCAGCTGCCATAGCAACCGGGAGCCGCACCGCGAATTGTTCGGACGGGACTGCGCGGATTGCCATGGGCTCGCGTCCTGGAAGATCGCTGGTTTCCTGCACCCCTCGCCGACGTCGAGGGACTGCGCCCAATGCCATCAGGCGCCGCCGAGCCACTACATGGGTCACTTCGTCATGATGGATCGGATGATCGCGGGGCAGGAGCACGCATCGGTCGATCAATGCTTTCTGTGTCACAGAACCGACTCGTTCAACGACGTCAAAGGCGTCGGCTGGATGAAGCATCATTGACGGATTCGGTCGAGCGACGGAGATGGGTGCAATATATTACAGGGCTCGACCAAAAAAATCGGGAGCTCATTTCCGCGCCGCATCTGGCATGGCGCACGACTCTCCTCACCGTTCTTGCAGTGTCGAAGCCGTGTGCGTCGTTTTCTATTGGCCGTCACTGCAACCAGAGCTATATGTTTCCGGTCGGGACAGCAGGTGCAGGGATGATTGGCTTGCGAAAGCCGAGGCGAAGATGGTGGGGATGGCTTGTCGCCATCACTTACCTGCTCGCGTCGATGACGCCGTCTCTCGCGATCTCGATTTCCCTCGACGCAGCGATGCAGTGCGACCATCAGGGTGATCAGCCTGGAGATGCGCACGATCACGCTGGCGGATCGGCAGTACATTCGCATGACGTTGCGATGGCCGGGGATTGCGACGACGACCAGGACCGGCCCAGCGAGCGGCATGCGACCTGCTGCGGCTCGGTGCTTTGCTTCAGCGCCGTGTGGCCGCAAGCTCCGGCCATTGCGGAGTTCATGGTGCCGCGCTCGCGCTGCGAGGCGCAGCCTGACGTGATCGGCGACGAAGGCACGTTCCGCCGCCACTACCGGCCCCCCATCGCCTGAGATAGCACCCGAAAACCGGACTGCGTCGCTCCAGGTGCGAGCGCGGATCGACACGTCTGCGAGGGGCACTTTGCCATGCGGATGACGGCGATACGCGCCACGACCTCACACGCGGCGGAGTGACGGCGCCGGCCTCGGTGTTGCTCGCGCGCGCTGAGCGCCACGGGCTGAGTGGAAGAACGCCGAGAAAACGATCGTCCGTTTGCAGAAACACAGGTCGCCACGTGAGCGCCGCTGGAGCGGTGATTTCTCGCGACCCCTGTTCGGGAGGCTGCCGCACCGGCTGATGGCAGCCGCGCCGTCGCGTTTCCGCTCCAACGAAGCGATCTACCGAATGTCATGCAAGGACGATGCGTCATGAAATCGCCGAACGAGAGTCTGCCGGCGCAGACAGCCGGTCCCTTGGATGTGCAGGACGCAGTCGTTCGTGCCGCCCTCGTCGGCAGTTACGATCGCCTCCGCAGCTATCTACAGCGACGCTTTGGCGGGAAGGCGGAAGCGGAGGAGGTGCTCCAGGCGTTCATGTTGCGCGCGCTGGAGCGGTCCGGCGACATTCGCGATGCGGACTCGGTTCGAGGCTGGTTGAGCAGGGTCCTGGCGACGACGATCGCCGACTTTCACCGTCAGACGTCAAAGAGCAGAACGCGAGAGATGCCGTTCCCGCATGAGCTCAACGAGCGTCTCGCGGCCGATCAGGATCCCGCGGCGAATGCCGCGGTCTGCGAGTGCCTTCATACCCATCTATCCCTGCTGAAGCCGGAACATGCCGACGTCATCAGAAGGGTGGATCTCGCCGGTGAGCCGCGGGAGCTGGTTGCAGCCGACCTGGGCGTGACCGTCAACAACCTGACCGTTCGCCTTCATCGCGCCCGACACGCCCTGAAGGAGCGTCTTGAGCAGACCTGCGTTGTGTGTTTGGAGGAAAGCTTCTGGGAATGCCGCTGCGCCGACAACAGAAGTCCGACCTAACCCGCCTCGCGGCGGCGGCTCTCGTTGCCGTCGCGCGGGGCGAGCCGGCTGCGATGCAGTGCGAACAGCTCCAGCACCTTGTCGGCCGGCTTTGCGGCGCTGAACAGGTAGCCCTGCATCTCGGAGCAGCCGAGCGTGCGGAGCAGGCGCCGCTGCTCCTCGGTCTCGACGCCCTCGGCGGTGGTGGTCATGCGGCGGGAGGCCGCAAGGTTGACGACGGCCTGGACGATGCTGGCGGAGCCGTCTGGGCCGGCGATGTCGTTGACGAAGCAGCGGTCGATCTTGATCTTGTCGAACGGGAAGCGGTGCAGGTAGCTCAGCGAGGAGTAGCCGGTGCCGAAATCGTCGAGCGCGATGTGCACGCCGATGGCACGGAGCTGGTGCAGGATCGCCAGCGCGGTGTCGTCGTCGCGGATCAGCACCGCCTCGGTGATCTCGAGCTCGAGCCGGCTCGCCGGCAGGTTGGAGGCGGCGAGCGCCGCCATGATCTTCAGCGCCAGCGTGCCGCTCTTGAACTGCACCGGCGAGACGTTGACGGCGAGACGGATGTCGTCGGGCCATGTGGCTGCGTCGCGGCAGGCGGTCGCCAGCACCCATTCGCCGATCTCGTTGATCAGGCCGGTATCCTCCGCGATTGGGATGAATTCGGCCGGCGAGACCATGCCGCGATCGGGGTGGCGCCAGCGCACCAGTGCCTCGCAGCCGGTGATGCGATCGTCCTTCAGGCCGAGGCAGGGCTGGTAATAGACCTCGAGGCCGCCATCGGCGATGGCGTGGCGCAGGTCGATCTCGAGCTGCCGCCGATCGCGGACCTTGGCGTCCATCTCCGGCTCGAAGAAGCGATAGGTGCGGCGTCCGGCGGATTTGGCGGCGTACATCGCCATGTCCGCGTTCTTCAGGAGCTGGTCCAGCGCGGTCCCGTGACCCGGCGCCAGCGCGATGCCGATGCTGGCGTCGGAGGTGAGGTGGTGGCCCATGCAGTCGAAGGGTGCGCGGATGGACTCGAAAACCCGGGCGACGAGATCGTTGACCTGGTCCGGCGACGTCACTGCGCTCTGCACGATGGCAAATTCGTCGCCGCCGAGCCGCGCCACGAAATCCGCCGGGCCCGCGCAGCCGCTGAGGCTCGTTGCGACCGATTTCAGGAGCTCGTCGCCGACGAGGTGGCCGAGCGCGTCGTTGACGCCCTTGAACTCGTCGATGTCGATGTAATGCACCGCGATCTCTTCGCCGTCGACGATGGCGGCCAGCTGCTGCCGCAGATGCTCGTGGAACATGGCGCGGTTGGGCAGGTCGGTCAGCGCGTCGTAATGGGCGAGGTGGGTGATGCGCTCCTCGATGCGCCGGCGCTCGGTGATGTCCTCGTGCGTCGCCACCCAGCCGCCGTCCGCGAGCGGTTCGTTGAGGATGTGGATCGAGCGCCCGTCGGCGGTGTCGACCACCATGGAGCTGCGCGCGTGGACGTCGCCGAGCACGCGCGCGACATAGTTGTCGACGTCGCCGGTGAACGACCCGGTCGCCCTGCGGTGGGCAATGATGTCGTGGAAGCTGGAGCCCGGCTTCACCACCTCGGGCGACAGGCCGTACATCTCGATATAGCGTTCGTTGCACACCACGAGCCGCTGCTCGGCGTCGAACAGCAGCAGGCCCTGGGTCATGTTGTTGACGGCGCGGTCGAGGCGCTGCTTTTCCAGCATCAGCCGTTCCCGCGAGAGGCGGTGCTGCTCCAGAAGCTTGCGCACGATCGCGATCAGCACGCCGGCGATGGCGAGCGCGGAAGCAGCGGCGACCGAGATCAGGATGCCGATCTGCTCGCGCCAATCCGTCAGGGCCGCCGCGCGCGTCGCGGTGGCCATCATCAAGGTCGGGAAATGGGGCAGGGCATGCGAGGAGATCATGCGGTCCTCGCCATCGACGGGGCTGATGAAGCGTCCGGCAAAATGGTCGAGGCTGAAGACTCTCTGCTGCGCGAACGGGCCGTTCCTGAAGTTCCGCCCCATCAATTCGCCGGAATGCGGGTAGCGGGCGAGCAGCGTGCCGTCACGATGCAGCATCGAGATGGTCGCGCCTCCGCCGAGCACGACGGACTCGAAGAACTTCTCGAAATTGGCCGGCTCGATGCCGCGTCCGACTACGCCCATGAACTCGCCGTTCGGGCCGACGATCTTGCGGACGATCACGATGGTCCATGCGCCCGAAATGCGGCTATGCACCGGCTCGACCAGGACGTCGGGCGCATCGGGGGCGTATCGGAAGGTACGGAAATAGGCGCGATCGGCGACGTTGACCTTCGGAGCCGGCCACGCCGTCGACGAGTTGATCAGATTGCCTTCGGCATCGATGACGTTGACGCCGCCCATGTAGGGAAGCGCCTCGATCTTCGAGCGCAGCAGACGGTGGATGTCCTGGCCGGAAAGGCGCTTGCGATAGTCTTCCGCGCTGGCAATGCCGATCGCGCGGACGTGGTCGACAAAATCCTTCTGGATGACCGCGAAATCCTGCAATTGCTGATCGAAATGATGGGCGAGCATCAGCACGGTGTTTTCGAGCTCGCGGCCGGAGTTGCGCAGCGCGCGCTCGCGGAAGTTCTGCGCCATCAGGACCGCACCGACGGCGATCGCGGCGATCAGCAGCGTGCCGCCCACGACCAGCCAGCGGATCGGTCCGCTGCGCACAAAGGCCTGGTCAAAGAGGCGACTGCCGTATTTCGTCATCATGTGGATCGTTGCCGCACACACGCCAGGATCAATTCCTGGACCTCAAAACATCCGTCGGTTTACGGGAACGGTGTGGAGGCGAAGTTAGGAAGCGCGGTTAATGCGGCATGAACGTCCACACGCAAAAGCAATCGATACGCGGGATGCTGGACGTGCAGAAATTGCCGCAAGGTTCCTGCAATGCCGATCAATTCCTGCCGGTCATGCGCCGATCAACCAAGGCTTAACCATCTAACATGCTGGCGCTCCTCACGGCGGCACTGGCACGTAATTTGCGAACACGCGTGCCAACGAGACAGTGAGGACACGACGATGAAAAACACCTTGAAGAACTTCCTCGCCGACGAGCGCGGCGCGACCGCGATCGAATACGGCCTGATTGCAGCCGGCATCGCGCTTGCGATCATCACCGTTGTGAACGGCATGGGCAGCAAGCTCAACACCAAATTCGGCTCGATCAGCTCTTCGCTGAAGTGAGGACCACGCGCTCAGGCGCGGTAATGGCCGGACTTGCCGCCGAGCTTCTCGACGAGATGGATGCCCTCGATGCGCACGCCGCGCTCGACCGCCTTGATCATGTCGTAGATGGTGAGGCAGGCGACGGACACGGCCGTGAGCGCCTCCATCTCGACGCCGGTCGGGCCCGTCACCTTCACGCTGGCACGGACGAGGCAGCCCGGCAGCTTTGCGTCGGGCTCGATATCGACCGTGACCTTCGACAGCGCGAGCGGATGGCAGAGCGGGATCAGCTCCGAGGTGCGCTTGGCGGCCATGATGCCGGCGATGCGCGCGGTGCCGAGCACATCGCCTTTTTTGGCGTTGCCCGAGACAATGAGATCAAGCGTCGCCGTGGTCATGAGGACGCGGCCTTCGGCGACCGCAAGCCGTTCGGTCGCGGGCTTGTCCGAGACGTCCACCATCCGCGCCTCGCCGGAGGCGCCGATATGGGTGAGGGCAGGGCCGGCCTTGGTAGCCTTGGTCTTGGTGGGCCTCTTGGCCGGCTTGCGCGCCATCTCAGCGCGTACCGGTCGCGCGGTCCGTCGTCTCGCGCGCGAGCAGCGCGCGCGTGGCGGCGGTCACATCGGTCTGCCGCATCAGGCTCTCGCCGACCAGGAAGGTCGACATGCCGACACGCTCGAGCCGGGCGAGGTCGGCGGGCGTGAAGATGCCGCTCTCGCCGACCATCAGCCGGTCCCCGGGGATCAGCGGCGCCAATGCTTCGCTGGTCGCGAGCGTGGTCTCGAAGGTGCGCAGGTTCCTATTGTTGACGCCGATCATCGGCGAGCGCAGCTTGAGCGCGCGGTCGAGCTCGGCGCGGTCGTGGATCTCGATCAGCACATCCATGCCATGGGCGATAGCCGTGTCTTCCAGGTCCCTGGCGGTGGCGTCATCGAGCGCGGCCATGATGATCAGGATGCAGTCGGCGCCATGCGCGCGGGCTTCGACCACCTGATAGGCGTCGAACATGAAGTCCTTGCGCAGCACCGGCAGCGCCGTCGCCGCACGCGCGGCCACCATGAAGTCGAGATGGCCCTGGAACGACGGCGTGTCTGTCAGCACTGAGAGGCAGGCGGCGCCGCCGGCCTCATAGGCCTTGGCAAGCTGGGGCGGATCGAAATCGGCGCGGATCAGCCCCTTCGACGGCGAGGCCTTCTTGACCTCGGCGATCAGCGCGAAGTCGCCGTCGGCATGCTTGGCCTTGATGGCGCGCAGGAAGCCGCGCGGTGCGGCCTGCGCCTTGGCCCTTGCTTCGACAACGGAGAACGGCTGCGCGCGCTTGGCAGCCGCGATCTCTTCGCGCTTGTACGTCTCGATCTTGGTCAGGATGTCCGACATGTCAGGCTCAGCCGTTGGAGACCGCGATCAGATGCTTCAGCCGTGCATTGGCCGCGCCGCTGTCGAGCGATTTGGCGCCGATCGCGACGCCCTCCTTGAGGTCCTTGGCACGCCCGGCCACGATCAGCGCGGCCGCCGCGTTCATCAGCGCCACGTCGCGGTAGGGGCTCGGCTTGCCGCTGAGCACGCTTTGCAGCGCAATCGCATTGGCGTCGGCATCTCCTCCCTTGAGCGCACCGGGCTCGCAGCGCGGCAGGCCCGCTTCCTCCGGCGTCACCTCGAAGTTCCTGATCTCACCATTGTGGAGCGAGGATACGAAAGTCGGGCCGGTGAGGGTGATTTCGTCGAGGCCGTCGGAGCCGTGCACCACCCAGGCGGATTCAGAGCCGAGGTTCTTGAGCACCTGCGCCAGCGGTTGCACCCACTGCCGCGAGAACACGCCGACCATCTGCCGCTTCACGCCGGCCGGATTGGACAACGGGCCGAGCAAATTGAAGATCGTGCGGGTGGCGAGTTCGACCCGGGTCGGGCCGACATTCTTCATCGCGGGATGGTGGGCAGGGGCGAACATGAAGCCGATGCCGCATTCGCGCACGCAGCGCCCGACCTGCTCCGGCCTGAGGTCGATCCTCACCCCGAGCGAAGCCAGCACATCGGCGGCGCCGGAGCGTGAGGACAGTGCGCGGTTGCCGTGCTTGGCCACCGGCACGCCGGCGCCCGAGACGATGAAGGAGGCACAGGTCGAGACGTTGACCGAACCGGAGCCGTCGCCGCCGGTACCGACGATGTCGATGGCGTCGGGCGGTGCCGTCACCGTCAGCATCTTGGACCGCATCGCCGCGACCGCGCCGGTGATCTCGTCCACGGTCTCGCCGCGTACCCGCAGCGCCATCAGCAGGCCGCCCATCTGCGAGGGCGTGGCTTCGCCCGACATCATGGCGTCGAAGGCGGAAGCCGCTTCGTCACGCGACAGGCTAGCGCCGGTCGCCACTTTTCCAATGATCGATTTCAGGTCGTCCATCGCGTGCTTTCAACTCACTGGTTCGCGCCGGTCACCTGCGCGAAGGCGGCCTGATTAATGGTGGTCCCGATGTCGGTTTCAAGCTTGTTGACGTAGGCGGCGACCTGCTCTTCGGTCTGCGCCCGGTCGAGGCTGTCCTTCAGCTTCTTGACCGCGTCGGAGGCCGCGTCGACCGCGGGATCGATGATGTCGGTGACGCGGAAGACGATCACTTCGCTGCCGCCGCTCACGGGCGTCTGTCCGACGCCGTCCTTGGCGGTGCGGAAGGCGGCCGCTACGACGGTGCCGGGCACGCCGGCGGGCGAGTCGTCGCGCTTGAAACCGGTCGCGGTCTCGACCTTGGCGCCGATCGCAGCGGCTTCATCGGCAAGCTTGCCGCCCGCTTCGAGCTTCTGCACCATCTCGGTCGCCTTGGTCTTCAGCTTTGCCGCGATCTGGTCCTGGCGCCAGCGGGCCTCGACCTGGTCGCGGACCTCGTCGAGATTGCGATCGCGCGAGGGCGTGATGGCGAGCACGTCGTACCAGACATAGCCGCCCTTGAACGAGATTGCGTCGTTGTCGACGCCGACGTCGGTGTTGAAGGCCTGCGACACCACGTCGAGGCCCTGCGGGACGTTGGCGACCGGCTGGCCGTTCGGGGCGCGGCCGGAGCGGTCGACGGCGTCGATGGTCACGGCGGTGAGGCCGAGCTTCTGCGCCGCGTCGATCACGCTGGAGCCGCCGCCGCGTTCGTCTTCCATCTTGTCGCGGAGATCGGCGACCTTGACGCGCGCGCGCTCGGTCGCGATCTCGCGCTTGATGTCGCCGACGAGGCTGGCGTAGTTCGCCTCGACGCCCGGCTCGATCTTGTCGACCTTGACGATCGCGGTGCCGAGACGGCCCTGGATCGGCTGGCTGATCTCGCCCGCGGCAAGCGCGAAGGCGGCGTCGCCAACCGCCGGGTCCAGCGACGATTTGGTCACGAGCCCGAGATCGACGTCGGAGGCGCTCAGTCCGCGCTCCTTGCCGAGATCCTCGAACGACACTCCGCCGGCGAGGCGCTCGCGTGCGGTCTGCGCCTCGGCCGCGTTGGGGAACACGATCTGGTGGATCTGGCGCTTCTCCGGCGTGCCGAGCCGGTCCTTGCGCTGTTCGAACACCTTCTTCGCGTCCTCGTCGGAGACCTCGGTCCATTTGCCGATCTCTTCCGGCGAGATCACGACGAAGGCGATCTTGCGATATTCGGGCGCGCGGAACTGGACCTTATGATCCTCGAAATAGGTGGCGAGCGCCTCGGGCGAGGGCGCATCGATGGTGCCGGCCTGGGCTGCGTCGAGCCTGACGAACTCGATGGCGCGCTGCTCGTTCTGGAAACGCGTCAGCACGTCGATCATCGCCTTCGGCGGCTCGAGGCCGGCACCGATCGTGCCGGTGATCTGCCGGCGCAGCGACACCTTGCGCTGGTCGGAGACGTAGCGCTGCTCGGTATAGCCGAAGTTGCGGATCACGGCCTGGAAGCGGTTCGGATCGAAGCTGCCGCCGACGCCCTTGAAGTTGGGGTCGTTCATGATGACCTGGCGGATCTGGTCGTCGGACTGGCCGAGCCCGAGCCGGCGCGCCTCTTCGTCGAGGGCTGCTTCCGCGATCGTCTGCTGGAGCACCTGACGGTCGAGGCCGAAGGCGCGGGCCTGATCGGGCGTCAGCGGACGGCCGAACTGGCGGCTGATCTGTTGCAGGCGGTCGGTATAGATCTGGCGGAACTCGTTCAGCGAAATCTCGGTGCGGCCGATCTTGGCCACCGTGGACTGCCCGAAGCCCTTGAAGATGTCGGCGATGCCCCAAATGCCGAAACTGACGATCAACACGCCCATCACCACGGCCATAATGGTCTTGCCGAGCCAGTTTGATGAGGCCTTGCGCATTCCTCGAAGCATTTGGTCCAACTTGTTTGGCAGGAGGGGAACGGGAGCGCGTCTTAATGCAGATTCCGCAAAAGCGCGTCACCAAATTGATCAATCATCATAAAGTGGCGGCTTTCCCCCCGCAACCTCAGGTCACGCGGCCTCACGAAGCTGCGGTTAAAAGCCCTTAGGTCTCTGGAACTGCCGCAGCGGCTCTGCTAGCGCATGCACAAACCTCATTTTGCTGGAAATTGACATGACCGACGCCATCCGACCGCTGATCGCCGGCAACTGGAAAATGAACGGGCTGAAGGCCTCCACTGCCGAATTCGACGCCATGCTCAATGGCGCGGCAGAGGTGGCCGCCAAGGCCGATCTGCTGGTCTGCCCGCCCGCGACCCTGATCGCGGCCTTTGCCGACAAGGCACGCGGCAAGAAGGTCGCAGTGGGGGCCCAGGATTGCCACCCCAAGGCCTCCGGCGCCCATACCGGCGATATCGCCGCCGAAATGCTGGCGGACGCGGGTGCGACCGCCATCATCGTTGGCCATTCCGAGCGCCGCGCCGACCATGGCGAGGGCGATGCCTTGGTGCGGCAAAAGGCGGAAGCCGCCTGGCGTGCCGGGGTGACGGCGATCGTCTGCATCGGCGAGACGCAAGCCCAGCGCGATGCCGGCCAGACCCTGGACATCCTGCGCGGCCAGCTCGACGGCTCGCTGCCGGACGGCTCGACCGCGGCCAACCTCGTCGTCGCCTATGAGCCAGTCTGGGCCATCGGCACCGGCCTGACCCCCACGGCCCAGGATGTCGAGCAAATTCATGAGTTTATCCGGGAATTCCTGACGTCCCGGTTTAGGGCGGACGGCGCCAGGATGCGGATCCTCTATGGCGGCTCGGTCAAGCCGTCGAACGCGGCCGAGCTGATGGCCGTGAAGAACGTCAACGGGGCGCTGGTCGGTGGCGCCAGCCTCAAGGCGGCCGATTTCCTTGCGATCGCCAAGGGCTGTCCCTAGCTAAACCAAACCGTTGGTCCGGACCCGATCGGGGGTGGCAATGCCGTTTCCGATCGTGTAACACCGCGCAACTTCAGGAAAACCCGCGAAGCGCGATCGGCCGCCGTCTCGGCGCTGTCGGCTTGTGACGGAAGGGCACTATGCAGACTGTTGTCATCGTCATCCATCTCATGATCGTCGCCGTCATGATCGGCGCCGTCCTGCTCCAGAAGTCGGAAGGCGGCGGCCTCGGCATGGGCGGAGGCGCGGGCTTCATGTCGAGCCGCGGCACCGCGAATCTGTTGTCGCGGACGACTGCGATCCTCGCTGCCGGCTTCTTCCTGACCAGCCTGTTCCTGTCCTGGTACGCCGGATACAACCGCGCGCCTTCGTCGATCATTGGCCAGCCGGCATCGCAGGGCCAGCCGGCCGGCGGATCGCCGATTGCACCGCCGACCTCGGGCGGCATCCTGGATTCGCTGAAGAAGGCCGACGAGCAGCAGCAAGCCCCGGCCCCGAGCGGCCCGCAGGTACCTCGTTCGCAATAAAGCAGGGGGGCCATGCAGCGCGGCTTCTACCGTCCTGCATCAACAATCCCCATCAAGACACTGTCACCACTCTTCGTTCCGGTTCACCCACAGGCCCGCAAAATCTTTGGGGCGGAATACGAATCGCTTTGGCGAATCGAATTCGAGGGATTAGAGGTTAAGTCCCATGGCGCGGTACATATTCATCACCGGCGGCGTGGTTTCTTCGCTCGGCAAGGGTCTGGCTTCAGCGGCACTCGGTGCGCTGTTGCAGGCCCGGGGCTACAAGGTCCGCCTCCGTAAGCTCGACCCCTATCTCAACCTCGATCCCGGAACGATGTCGCCGTATCAGCACGGCGAAGTGTTCGTGACCGATGACGGCGCGGAGACCGATCTCGATCTCGGTCACTACGAGCGCTTCACCGGGCGGCCGGCGACCAAGGCCGACAACATCACGACGGGGCGCATCTACCAGGACATCATCACCAAGGAGCGCCGCGGCGATTATCTCGGCGCGACCATCCAGGTGGTTCCGCACGTCACCAACGCCATCAAGGAATTCGTCCTCGACGGCAATGACGATTACGACTTCGTGCTGGTCGAGATCGGCGGCACCGTCGGCGACATCGAGGGCCTGCCGTTCTTCGAGGCGATCCGCCAGCTCAAGAACGAGCTGCCGCGCGATCATGCCGTTTACATCCATCTCACGCTGCTGCCCTACATTCCGAGCGCTGGCGAATTGAAGACGAAGCCGACGCAGCACTCGGTGAAGGAGCTGCGCTCGATCGGCATTCAGCCGGACATCCTGCTCTGCCGCACCGACCGCGAGATTCCGAAGGAAGAGCGGCGCAAGCTCGGGCTGTTCTGCAATGTGCGTGAAAGCGCGGTGATCGAGGCGCGCGACGTCGACAACATCTATGCTGTCCCCGAGGCCTACCACAATGCGGGCCTCGACGACGAAGTGCTCGCCGCTTTCGGCATCGCCTCGCGGATTCCGCCGGAGCTGCGGAGCTGGCAGCAGATCAACGAGCGCGTGCGCAATCCCGAAGGCAACGTCACCATCGCCATCGTCGGCAAATATACCGGCATGAAGGATGCGTATAAGTCGCTGATCGAGGCGCTCTCGCATGGCGGTATTGCCAACAAGGTGAAGGTCAATCTCGACTGGATCGAGAGCGAGATCTTCGAGAAGGAAGATCCCGCGCCGTTCCTCGAGCACGTCAACGGCATCCTGGTGCCCGGCGGATTCGGCCAGCGCGGTGCGGAAGGCAAGATCCGTGCGGCGCAGTTCGCGCGCGAGCGTGACGTGCCGTATTTCGGTATCTGCTTCGGCATGCAGATGGCGGTGATCGAAGCCGCGCGAAATCTCGTCGGCATCGAGGACGCCAACTCCACCGAATTCGGCCCGACCAAGGAGCCCTTGGTCGGCCTGATGACGGAGTGGCTGCGCGGCAACGAGCTCGAGAAGCGCTCGCAGGCCGGCGATCTCGGCGGCACGATGCGGCTCGGTGCCTATCCGGCGGCGCTCAACCGCGGCAGCCGCGTCTCGCAGGTCTATGGCGGCGCGACCGAGATCTCCGAACGCCACCGCCACCGCTACGAAGTGAACACCGCCTACAAGGACCGTCTCGAGCAGCACGGCCTGAAATTCTCAGGGTTGTCGCCCGACGGCGTCCTGCCGGAGATCGTCGAGTACGAGGATCATCCCTGGTTCATCGGCGTCCAGTTCCACCCCGAGCTGAAGTCGCGGCCTTTTGAGCCTCATCCTCTCTTCGCCTCGTTCATTCAGGCGGCGATGGTGCAGAGCCGGCTGGTCTGATGGCTCAGCGCGCGGCGGAGTAGTCGCGCGCGTGATGGATCGGCTCCAACGCGACCCGCGTCGAGGGGGTCGGCGCAAGCGATCCCGTGACCAGCTTCATCTGCGGCCGCCGCGTCAGCTTGTAGACGGCGGCCGGCGGCACGTTCAGCAGGGCGCGATCGACCAGGGTGGCGCGTAAGCCCAGCCGATCGAGAATCGGCCGCGGCACCGGGCAGCTCATGCCGTAGGTGAACTGGTAAAAGGCACCGCCGGGGCGGACGTAGCTGAAAGCGCCGCCGACGATGGAGACGACCTTGCGCGTCGACATGTTGAGCAGCGGCAGACCGCTCACGACCGCGCCGACCGGCGTGCCGTCATAGAGGCGCTCCGTGGTCAGCCGCCCCGCATCCATCCACAAGACGCGCGCGTTGGGAAAGCGCAATTGCAGGAGCTTCATGAAGTCGGAGCCGTATTCGATCAGTGTGATGTCCTGCTGGCGCACGCCGCGTTTCAGGAGCTTGTAGGTGAATGCGCCGGTGCCGGGACCGAGCTCGAGGATCGGGCCGCTCGATGCGGTGATCTCCCGCGTGATCAGATCGGCGAGCGCCGCGCCTGATGGCGCGATCGCGCCGACCCGACGCGGGGCCGACATCCAGGACAGGAAGAAGGAGAGGAAATCGTTGGGCATGCGCACTCCGGCATCTTGGTTGCACCTCGAAAGATCAGAGGTGAGGCGGATGCAGTGTCACGGCCGTGCATTGCGACAGCATTGCGCTGTGAGAGGCGCAGTCGGATTGATTCAACCCTGCGGGATTGGGCGCAGCGTTATTCTGAAACAGGCGCCGCCGTCCGGCCCGTCCGTGACCGAGACGTGGCCGCCATGCAGGTGCATGATCTCGCGCACCATGTTGAGGCCGAGGCCGGCACCGCGATCGAGCGGCGTCAGCCGATAGAACGGCTCGAAGATCTGCTCGCGTTGTTCGGCGGGAATGCCGGCACCTTCGTCCGTGACTTCGATGCTCGCGGGTCTGCTGACGCGAATGCCAATGGTGCCGCGGCGAGGGCCGTGCTGAATCGCATTTTGCATGAGGTTGGTCAGCGCGCGTTCCAGCGCGGCCGCGTCACCGATCGTCTCGATCGGCGTCGTGGGTGCATCGAGCGCCAGCTCGTAGCCGCCGGCAATCGCCAGCGGCGCGAGGTCGGCAGCAGCGTCTTGCGCGACCCGGACGAGGTCCACGCGCGCGAACGGATGGCCGCAGCGGTCGAGCCGCTGAATGTCCAGCAACTGCTCGGCAAGCGTCGCCAGCCGCGCGGCATCTTCCAGCAGCCGGGTCTTGTCCGGCCCCGGGGCAAGCGACTCCAGGCGCGTGTTGAGGATCGCGATCGGCGTGCGCAGCTCGTGCGCCGCGTCGGCGACGAAACGCTTGTGGCGGGCATAGCCCTGGTCGAGCCGCGCCAGCGCGTCATTGACCGCGTTCACGAGCGGCACGACCTCCAGTGGAATTCTCTCCACCGACAGGCGTGCGCCGCGCTGATGGATGTCGATGCGACGCGCCTGGTCCGCGGTCGTATCAAGTCCTCTGAAGGCGCGCTGCACGATCACCGGTGTCGCGATGAAGGTCGCGGTTCCCATCAGAAGCAGGCCAGGCAGCGCGATGCCCAGGAATGCAAGCGATGTCATGACCAGCGCCTTGGCGCCGGTCAGCCGGCCCTGCGTCGCCGTGATGACCTGCACATTGCCGGCCTCGGTGTCGACCCGCTTCAGCCGCGCCGCCGGCTTGCGCGGATCGTCCTCGAACATCTGCCAGCCGAGCCGCGCCTGGCTGATCTGGTCGAGGCCGCCGCCGATCGCTGCGAATTCGGCCGGCACGGCACCTTCGGCGAGCGAATGTCCCTGCCGGTCGCGTACCAGGAACCAGAGGTCTGGTGTCTCGCTACGCAATTGCCTGAGCTCGGACGTTGGCCGCACGGTCAGGCCGCCCTGTGCGTCGCGTGCGAGTGCGCGCTGCACGACGTCGATCACGCGATCCTCGTCGCGCTCGGCGAGCACAAATCCTGACGCGCACAGCGCCCCGACGACGACGGCAACCAGTGCCAGGAGCAGCGCGGCCTGGAGCGAGAGCAGGCGCCAGCTCAGGCGCGAGCGCAGGCAATAGGGATCGTCGTGCCTGCTCATGGCAGCTTCTTCAGGAGATAGCCGACGCCGCGAATGCCGTGGATCTCGATGCCGGCATCCCCCTCGGCGAGCTTGCGGCGCAGCCGCGAAATATGCGTGTCCAGCGCGTTCGACTGGATCTCGTCGTCGAAATTGTAGACGGCCTCTTCCAGCGCCGAGCGCAGCACGGTGCGGCCGAGGCGGCGGATCAACGCCTCGAGCACCAACAGCTCGCGACGCGGCAGCTCGAACGGCTGGCCGTCGATGCTCGCCTCGCGATGGCCGACATCGAAGGCGAGGCGGCCGGCACGGATGACATCCGGCGTAAGTCCCGCGGGGCGCCGCATCACGGCGCGCAGGCGCGCCAGCAGCTCCTCGACCGCGAACGGCTTGGCCAGATAATCGTCGGCACCGCTGTCGAGCCCGGCGATCCGGTCGGCGAGCTCGCCGCGCGCGGTCAGGACGATGATCGGCACGCCGTCCGCGCGCGCCCGGAGCTTCGGAATCAGTGCAAGGCCGTCGCCGTCGGGGAGCTGGCGGTCGAGCAGGACCGCGACATGGACGTCGGCGGAAATGGCCTCTTCCGCCTCGGCAAGGGTAGGAGCATGGTCTACCACCATGTCGTAGCGCTTCAGCGCTGACGCCAGCGCGCCGGCCATCTCCGCCTCATCCTCGACGAGCAAAATCCGCATGATCCGGCACCTGGGCTTCAACCAAAGCCATTCTAGCGGCCCGATCATTGCGGCAGCATTGCGGGAGCCCGACGTGGTGCGTCGTCGAAGGCCGTCTAGCCATGCGCGAAACGCCACCGGGGTGGCCGGGCAGGGCTCAAGACATGGTCATGGCCAGCCGTTATAACCGCCCGATCTGTTCGGGGAGGAAGCAAGAATGATCTATGAAATGCGCGTCTATCGCTGCGTGCCCGGCCGCTTGCCGGCGCTCTTGAAGCGGTTCGAGACGGCGACGCTGAAGATCTGGGAAAAGCACGGCATCCGCCAGGCCGGATTCTTCACCACGCTGATCGGTGAATCCAGCCAGGAGCTGACCTATTTCCTGGCCTGGGAGTCGCTCGCCGAGCGCGAGAAGAAGTGGGGCGCGTTCGTGACCGATCCGGACTGGCACGAGGCGCGGGCGAAGTCGGAGGCGGACGGCCAGATCGTCGGCAATATCGTCAGCCAGCTCCTGACGCCGACCGCTTTCTCGGCGGTGAAATAGCGCCGGCCCGCGGAACTTCGGCGCAACCCTGATATTCTGACAGCCCGGGCCGAATGGGGTTGATCCGACCCCGATGGCGGCTATGGTCGCGCGGAAACGAGGGATTTGCCTTGAGCTCTTCGACGTCAGCGGCGCCGGTCGTCACCATCGGTACGGTCAAGTTCGGCAATGATCTGCCGATCTCGATCATTGCGGGACCCTGCCAGCTCGAAAGCCGCCAGCATGCGCTGGAGGTGGCCTCCGCGCTGAAGGAGATCGCCGCGCGGCTGAATGTCGGCCTCGTCTACAAGACGTCGTTCGACAAGGCCAACCGCACCAGCGCGTCGGCGGCGCGCGGGCTCGGGCTCGCGCAGTCGCTGCCGATCTTCGCGGAGATCCGATCCTCGCTCGGCCTGCCGGTGCTGACCGACGTGCACGAGGCCACGCAATGCGCAGAGGTTGCGCAGGCCGTGGACATCCTGCAGATCCCGGCCTTCCTGTGCCGGCAGACCGACCTGCTGCTGGCGGC
The DNA here is from genome assembly GCF_028128935.1 of Bradyrhizobium sp. CCBAU 11361. Classification (NCBI taxonomy): domain Bacteria; kingdom Pseudomonadati; phylum Pseudomonadota; class Alphaproteobacteria; order Hyphomicrobiales; family Nitrobacteraceae; genus Bradyrhizobium; species Bradyrhizobium sp. CCBAU 11361. The sequence continues at coordinate 206,929 of NZ_LBJZ01000195.1, read as the reverse complement.
GGCCGCGACCGGCAAGGTCGTCAACGTCAAGAAGGGCCAGTTCCTGGCGCCCTGGGACATGGCGAACGTCGTCACCAAGATCACGAGCGCGAGCAATCCGAACGTGCTTGTCACCGAGCGCGGCGCCTCCTTCGGCTACAACACGCTGGTCTCCGACATGCGCGCGCTGCCGATCCTGGCGCGCACCACCGGTGCGCCCGTGATCTTCGACGCCACCCATTCGGTGCAGCAGCCGGGCGGGAAGGGGACGTCCTCCGGCGGCGAGCGCGAATTCGTGCCGGTACTTGCGCGCGCGGCGGTCGCGGTCGGCGTCGCCGGCGTCTTCATCGAGACCCATCCCGACCCCGATAGCGCGCCTTCCGACGGCCCCAACATGGTGCCGCTGCGCGAGTTCGAGGCGCTGATCCGCAGGCTGATGGCGTTCGACGCGCTCGCAAAGAATCCGCGCTGATGCAGCAAGGCGAGGCGCGGCCGCACGATCACGGTCTGCCGGCCGCGCTCTACGTCATCTCCGGCGCGAGCTTCGCCGCGGCGCTGTCGGCGCGGGCGCTCGATCCGGTGCTGCCGCATGTCGCCGAGGATTTTGGCGTCAGCATCGCAACCGCCGCGGGCTTTGCCGCGGTGTTCGCTTTCACCTTCTCGATCATCCAGCCGATTGTCGGCGCGGGCGCCGACCTGTTCGGCAAGACGCGGCTGATGATCGGCTGCCTCGCGCTGCTCGGCCTCGCCAATATCCTCGGCGCGCTCTCGACCTCGTTCTCGGTTCTGTTTGCGACCCGCATCCTTGCCGGCATCGGCTCGGGCGGCGTGTTTCCGGTGGCGCTCAGCCTGACCAGCGACCTGGTCGGTCCGGAGAAGCGGCAGGTCGCGATCAGCCGCACGCTCGCCGGCGCCATGACCGGCAATCTGCTCGGTGCCTCGGCCTCAGGCCTGATCGGCGACTTCCTCGGCTGGCGCGGCGTGCTGGCGGTGCTCGGCGTGCTCGTGATCGTTGCATCGATCGCGGTCGCCGCCGGCTTTCGCGGCGCCAAGGTCAAGCATCCGCCGAAGACGAGCCTGTCGGCGCTGAAGGCCGGCTATCGCACCATCTTCACCAACCCCAATGCCTATGTGTGCTATTCGGCGGTGTTCGTCGAAGGCTGCTGCGTGCTCGGCCTGTTTCCCTATATCGCCTCGTTCCTGTTCGAGCTCGGCCAGACCTCGCTCTCGATCGCCGGCATCGTCATCGCGGGCTTCGCGGTCGGCGGCCTGTTCTACACGCTGACGGTGTCGCGCCTGTTGCCGTGGCTCGGCATGAAGGGAATGATGATCGCGGGCATGACGCTGGTGGCCTCGCAGCTCGTCGCTGTGGCCTTCGGTCCGCGCTGGGAAGTGCAGGCGCTGAACCTCGTCGTCATGGGCTGGGGCTTCTACATCGCCCATGGCTGCCTCCAGGTGTTCGCCAGCGAGCTCTCGGTCGAGGCGCGCGCCACCGCGCTGTCGCTGCATTCGTTCTTCTTCTTCATGGGTCAGACGGTCGGGCCGCTCGCCTACGGCCTCGGCCTGCAGCACGGCGGCAAGGTGCCGACGCTGTTCACAAGCGCCGCGATCATGGTGGTCCTCGGCATCGTCTGCGCCCGGTTGCTCAAGCCGCGTGCACCATCCGACGCGCGCTGAGATTCTATTCGGTCCCTAAAAGGGGCGCGCCCCACCACGACACCGTCGGCCCCGTATACATGGCACACGAATTGCTTTGATTCTGGGCAAATCGAGGTGCGAGACCGTGGACGCCCAGCCCACCCGTTTGCCCAGCGTAGCCGGCGCGACCCGGTCGGCCGGATATCCCACCAGGCCGCCACTGCGGCGTTTCCTGACCGATTGCTACGAGGAATTCAGGAGCGACGGTTCGGGCGAGCTTGCCGATTACATCCCCGAGCTGAAGCGCGCCAACCCCGATCATTTCGGCATCGCGCTCGTCACCATCGACGGCCATGTCTACGAGGTCGGCGACAGCGCGGTGCCATTCACGATCCAATCGGTCTCGAAGGCCTTCGTGTTCGCACTGGCGCTGGAGACGGTGGGCGAGGAGCGCGTCTCGGCCACCATCGGCGTCGAGCCGAGCGGCGAGGCCTTCAATTCGATCCGGCTCACCAACGACAACCGTCCCTTCAACCCCATGGTCAATGCCGGTGCGATTGCCTGCTCGGGCCTGATCTACGAGGTGGACGGCAAGGGCGCCTTCGAACGCGTCCGCTCAAAACTCAGCGAGTTCGCCGGGCGCGAGCTCGGCGTCGATGAGGCCGTGCATGCCTCGGAGACCGCGACCGGCAACCGCAACCGCGCGATCGCGTGGCTGCTCCGCAATTACGCGGTGCTGCCGGACGACGTCGACGCCGTGCTCGACGTCTATTTCCGCCAATGCGCGATCCTGGTGACAGCGCGCGACCTGGCGGTGATGGCGGCAACTCTCGCCAACCGCGGTATCAATCCGGTGACGGGCGCGCAGGTGATCACGCCGCACATCGTCGCTCGCACGCTGTCGGTGATGACGAGCTCGGGCATGTACGACTATGCGGGCGAGTGGACCTATCGCGTCGGCATCCCCGCCAAGAGCGGCGTCGGCGGCGGCATCGTTGCGGCGCTGCCCTCGCAACTGGGACTGGGCACCTTCGCGCCGCTGCTCGACAATCACTTCAACAGCGTGCGCGGCCTGAAGGTCTGCGAGGCGCTGTCGGCGCGGTTCGATCTGCACATGCTCAACCGCAATGCCGACGTCCGCACCAGCATCATGGCGGACTACGACGTCTACGGCATCTCCTCGCGCCGCAGTCGCCAGCCGCACGAGCAGCAGATCCTCGACGAGCGTCACAGCGACATCCGAATCCTCGAGCTCGTCGGCGCGCTGAATTTCGGCACCATCGATTACGTCACGCGAAGACTCAGCAGTGAGCCGCCGAACGCGCCGCTATTGATCATCGATTTCCGCCGCGTGCCTGACATCACCGCGGCCGGTGCGGAGCTTCTGGGCGAGACGCTGACGGCGCTCGGCAATGCCGGCGTCACCGCGATTCTGTCCGGCCTCGAGGAGACCTCCGCGGTCTGGGCCGCGATCTCCGCGCGCATGGGGGATCCGCGACGGCTGCGCCGCTTCGCGCTGCTCGACGATGCCATCGAATGGGCCGAGGACCAGGTGATCTACCGCTTCGGCGGCTTCACCGACGTGAAGGAGAGCGCGCATCTCGGCGATCAGGCGCTGCTGGCCGAGCTCGACGCGGACGAGATCGCCGCGATCGTGAAACTATCGACCACGCGCCACTACGCCGCCGGCCAGCGCATCATCGCCGCCGGCGAGCCCGCCAATTCGCTGTTCTTTCTCCAGAGTGGCATGGTCAGCGTGAAGCTGCGGAGCGGCGTGCGGCTTGCCTCGCTCAGTCCCGGCATGGAGTTCGGCGAGATGGCGATCCTGGAGAGAATCCGCAGCGCCGACGTGTTTGCCGATACGCCAGTTACCTGCCTCGAACTGCCGCTCGACCGCTTTGCCGATTACCGCCGCCTGCACCCGGAGACGTCGCTGAAGATCATGCGCAACCTCGCCGCGATCCTGGCGCGGCGGCTGGTTCTCGCGAATGCCAAGGTGGATCTGCTGAGCGCGTATTAGGGGGCGTGGCCTCCCTAATTCGCACCACCAGCCGGGATCGGCTCCATGCCGCTCGCGATGATCGTGTCGCGGGCGGCGGGGGAGGCGAGGAACTTGATCAAGGCCCGGCCAGCATCGGGCTCTTTCGAAACGGTCGCGATGCCGGCTGAGAAGATCGTGATCTTCTGCAGTTCGTTCGGCAGCGGTCCGACGATATCGATGCCCTGCACCGGCTTCAGTTCGCTGATCTGCTGAAAGCCCAGTTCGGCCTCACCATGCGCGACGATCTCGCCGACCGGCGTGGCCGGGATCTTGCGCGCCTTGTCCTTCATGACATCGGCAATGCCGAGCTTGTCGAACATCTCGGTCGAGACGTAGACGCCGCTGGCGCTATCCGAGTAAGCGATTGTCTTCGCCGCCAGCAGCGCACGCTTGACTGCCTCCGCCGAGCCGATGTCCGGCTTCGGCGCGCCCGACTTCACCGCGATTCCGATCGGCGATCTGGTCAGATCGACCTGGCTGCCGGCAACGACCTTACCCTTGCTGGCGAGGTCGGTGAGGGCATAGCCCACCATGATCAGGACATCGGCCGGTTCGCCGCGCTCCAGCCGGACCGGGATCGCATTGGTGGTGGTGCCCATCGACGGCCCGAACGCCGTCAGCACCTTGTGACCGGTGGCTTTCTCGAACTCCGGCACGAGCGCCTGATAGGCAGCCGTCAGACCGCCGGAAATCATCACCCGGACCTCGGCAGCGTCGGACGCGCCAGTCAGCCACAGGACGCCCAAAAGGCCCAAGGAAAGGTTCAAGGCAAGGTTGCGGAATATTGCTGATGTCGATTTCATTGTCGGTCGTCTCCAACTAACCCCGGCCGCGATAGGGCGCGACGCCTTGCTCCGGCACCCACAGACCCTTCGGCACCCGGCCGGTCTGCCAGAACACGTCGATCGGGATGCCGCCGCGCGGATACCAGTAGCCGCCGATGCGGAGCCATTTCGGCTTGATCTCCGAGGCGATGCGCTTGCCGATCATCACGGTGCAATCCTCGTGGAAGGCGCCGTGATTGCGGAAGCTCGCGATGTAGAGTTTCAGCGATTTCGACTCCAGTAGCCATGGGCCGGGCGCGTAGTCGATCATCAGATGCGCGAAATCCGGTTGTCCCGTGACCGGGCACAGCGAGGTGAATTCCGGCACGGTGAAGCGCACCAGATAGTCGGTGCCCTTTTGCGGATTGGGCACGCGGTCGAGCTGGGCTTCTTCCGGTGTGTGCGGCCATTCGACCGCGCGGCCGAGCTGGAGGGATTTTTTCGCCATCGTCGTCACATCCTTTGCGGATGCCGGGATGGACGCAATTGGAGCTGCCGTCAACCAGTGGCGATGGTCTGGATCATGACGATCCGGTCGTTGCCGGACTCGCAGCCCCAGAGCTCGCCCGGCCTGCCGTCGAGCTGGCGGACATTGGCATTTGGCTTGTCGCTGGCGAAGACGTTGAACCGCTCGGTCGCGGGATCGAAGCGGACGATGGCATTGGCGGAGAAATCGGTCAGCCAGACCTTGTCCTTGTCATCGACATAAACCGCGTAGGTGCGGGGACGCTCGCCCGGCAGCTTCCAGGTCTTCCAGGAGCCGTCAGCGGGATCGTGCACCGACACATGGCCGCTGTTCCACTCGCTGACCCAGATCCGGCTCTTCGAATCCGACCAGACGCGCCGCGATCCCTGGCTCGGCGTTGGCGGCTCGACCACATTGGCGTTGCCGGTCGCAAGATCGATCTTCGCGATATAGCTGCCGGCGAGCGAGGCGTACCAGACGTCGCCCTTGGGCGTCACCGTGATGCCATAGGGGCCGACGCCCTTGGGCGCCCGGAACACGCTCATCTCGCCCGACTTGGGCGCAAGCCGGCCGTAATAGCCGGACTGGCCGGTGAACCAGTAGGTGCCGTCCTTGTCGAACACGCCGGTGTTGAGATTGGCGGAGGCGAACTTTTCGGGCAGGCGGAACAGCGTGACCTTGAGGTCCTTGGGCTCCACCCGCGCGATGGCGTTCTGGCCGCCTTCGGTGATCCAGGGCGCGCCATCGGGGCCGATCGTCACGCCATGCGGCGCGGCGCCCTGGCCGAGGCTGACGGTCTTGAAGGTGCCATCCTTCGGATCGAGCCTGCCGAGCATGCCCTTGCCCTGCGCGGTGAACCAGACCGTGCCGTCGGGAGCCGGGGCGAGGTCGTGCAGGCCGATCCCGGCATTGATGGGGAAATATTTTGTCCGGAACGGGCCTTCCTGCGCAAAAGATGGGCGAACGGCGAGGAGGGCGGCGCTGGAGCCGAGAAACTGGCGGCGATTCATGGCGTTACCCCGACTGCTTCAGATTGAGGTTGGACGCGCGGACCAGATGCCGTCAAGTTTAGTCCTGGGCACCTCGCGCGTCAGTCGAAGCACGCCGTCCAAGCGTTCACATTTGCTTGCGCTCCGTGTAAGACCCGCGGCGAACCGATCAAATCTAACGAACGGAAGTGCAACATCATGACCGCCATCATCGACATCATCGGCCGCGAAATCCTCGACAGCCGTGGCAATCCCACCGTCGAGGTCGACGTCGTGCTGGAAGATGGCGCGCTCGGCCGCGCCGCGGTGCCATCAGGCGCCTCCACCGGCGCCCATGAGGCGGTGGAACTGCGCGACGGCGACAAGGCCCGCTATCTCGGCAAGGGCGTCACCAAGGCGGTCGGCGCCGTCAACGGCGAGATCTTCGAGGCCTTGAGCGGCCTCGATGTCGAGCAGCAGGCCCAGATCGACCAGATCATGATCGATCTCGACGGCACGCCGAACAAGAGCCGGCTGGGCGCCAACGCCATCCTCGGCGTCTCGCTCGCCTGCGCCAAGGCGGCCGCGAACTCGCTCGACATGCCGCTCTACCGTTACGTCGGCGGCACCTCGGCGCGGCTGTTGCCGGTGCCGATGATGAACATCATCAATGGCGGCGTGCATGCCGACAACCCGATCGACTTCCAGGAGTTCATGATCCTGCCGGTCGGCGCGTCGAGCTTTGCCGAGGGCCTGCGTTACGGCGCGGAGGTTTTCCACACGCTGAAGTCGGAGCTGAAGAAGGCCGGCCACAACACCAATGTCGGCGACGAGGGCGGCTTTGCCCCGAACCTGCCGTCGGCGGACGCCGCGCTCGAATTCGTCATGAACGCGATCGGCAAGGCCGGTTTCAAGGCGGGCAGCGACATCGTGATCGGCCTCGACTGCGCCTCGACCGAGTTCTTCAAGGGCGGCAAATACGTCTATGAAGGCGAGGGCAAGACCCGTTCGATCTCCGAGCAGGCCAAGTACCTTGCAGACCTGGTTGCGCGTTATCCGATCGTGACCATCGAGGACGGCATGTCGGAAGACGACATGGACGGCTGGAAGGAGCTCACCGATCTCATCGGCAAGAAGTGCCAGCTCGTCGGCGACGATCTGTTCGTCACCAACGTCAAGCGCCTCGCCGAAGGCATCAAGGCGGGCCGGGCCAACTCGATCCTGATCAAGGTCAACCAGATCGGCACGCTGACCGAGACGCTCGCCGCCGTCGAGATGGCGCACAAGGCCGGCTACACCTCCGTCATGTCGCACCGCTCCGGTGAGACCGAGGATTCCACCATCGCCGACCTCGCGGTGGCCACCAACTGCGGCCAGATCAAGACCGGCTCGCTGGCGCGTTCCGACCGCACCGCCAAATACAATCAGCTCCTGCGTATCGAGCAGCAGCTCGGCAAGCAGGCGCTCTATGGCGGCAAGGCGGCACTGAAGGCGCTGGCATAAGCCAGCGCTTCGACAGGACAGGGAGGATCGACATGAGCGATGGCAACACCGGACTGCAACTGCGTTCGCTGATCAAGGCGAGTGGCGAGCTGGAGATCTCGCTTCTCGACGTGCCGACCCCCGAGCCCGCCGAGGACGAGGTCGTCGTCCGCGTCGAGGCGGCGCCGATCAACCCGTCGGATCTCGGTCTGCTCGTCGGCGCCGCCGACATGAGCACGGCGAAGGCCTCCGGCACGAAGCAGGCGCCCGTCATCACCGCGAAAGTGCCTGACGGTGCAATGCGCGCGATGGGGGCGCGGCTCGACCAATCCCTGCCGGTCGGCAATGAAGGTGCCGGCGTCGTCATCAAGACCGGCTCGTCGGACGCTGCGAAGGCGCTGATGGGCAAGACGGTCGCGATGATCGGTGGCGCCATGTACTCGCAATACCGGACCCTGAAGGCGAGGGACTGCCAGCCATTGCCTGACGGTACGACGGCGGCGGAGGGCGCGTCCTGGTTCGTCAATCCGCTCACCGCGCTCGGCATGACCGAGACCATGCGGCGCGAAGGCCACAAGGCGCTGGTGCATACCGCGGCCGCCTCCAATCTCGGGCAGATGCTGAACAAGATCTGCATCAAGGACGGCATCCCGCTCGTCAACATCGTGCGCAGCAAGGAGCAGGCAGAGATCCTGAACAAGATCGGCGCCAAATACGTCGTCGACTCCAGCGTGCCTAGCTTCCTCGACGATCTCACGGCCGCGCTGGTCGAGACCGGCGCCACCATCGCGTTCGATGCCATCGGCGGCGGCAAGCTTGCCGGCGACATCCTCAACTGCATGGAAATCGCGATCAACAAGACCGCGAAGGAATACAGCCGCTACGGCTCCAGCGTGCACAAGCAGGTCTATGTCTACGGCGCGCTGGATATCCGTCCGATCGAACTGCCGCGCGGCTTCGGCATGGCCTGGGGCGTAGGCGGTTGGCTGCTGACCCCGTTCCTCCAGAAGATCGGTCCGGCCGACATCGGACGGCTGCGCCAGCGCGTCGTGAATGAATTGAAGACCACCTTCGCCAGCCACTACACCAAGGTGGTGTCGCTTCAGGAGACGCTCGATCCCGCCAACATCGCGGTCTACGCCAAACGGGCCACCGGCGAAAAATTCCTCATCAACCCGAATAAGTCGTGACGAGCGACGGCGTCCAGGCCTGATCGAATCTATGCCTGGGCCGTGGGGCGAATGACGATCTCGCCGACGTCCACACTATCCGGCTGCGCTATCGCGAAGGCCATCGCCTCCGCGATGGCGCTCGCCGGAATGGCCATCGCCTTCATGCTTGCCTGCCCTTGCTCCCGTAATGCGGAATCCGTCATGGACGACGGCAGTTCGGTGTCGACATAACCGGGTGAGATGGTCGTCACCCGAAGCGACGGGCCGGCCTCCTGACGAAGCCCTTCGGAAATCGCCCTTACGGCATTCTTCGACCCCGCATAGACGGCCATTGTCGGAACGATCTTGATGCCGGCGGTCGACAGGGTGTTGACGAAATGGCCGAAGCCCTGACGACGAAAGACGGGCAGGGCCGCGGCGATCCCGTAGAGCACGCCCTTCACGTTCACGTCGATCATGTCGTCCCAGTCGTCGACCCTCAGATCGTCCAGGCGCGAAATCGGGGCAATCCCTGCATTGTTGATCAGGACGTCCAGCTTCCCGTATCGGTCCGTTGCCAGTCCGACGAGCCCGGCGACATCCTCGCGTTGCCTGACGTCGGTGACGAGGTACGACGCCTGTCCGCCCTTTGACGCGATGCTCGCGGCCAGCATCTCCAGCCGGTCGGCGCGCCGTGCGCCGAGGACCACGATGGCGCCACGTTCCGCGAGATGCCGGGCGGCGGCTGCGCCTATTCCGCTGCTGGCGCCCGTGATGGCGATGACTTTGCCTGCGATGCCCGTCATAGATGTCCCATGCAATTCGTTGCGAGATGAACTTCGCATCGGAAGCGAGGATGATCTATGCTCGAAGTGCTCGAAAATCGTCGAGATCGGATCAAGCCTTGGGCAAACCCTCGGATAGGCACGAGACCTCGGGTAACGCCTCGGACCCGCTGTCTCAGGTCTTCTCGCTCCTGAACGTTCGCGCTGCGCGTTGCACGAGGTTCGAGGCGGGCGGCAATTGGTCGTATCGGTTCCCGGCCAAACCCGCCCTGAAGTTCGGCGCGGTCATCCGAGGTGATTGCTGGATCGATTTCGGTGACGAAGCCCATCATCGGCTGGTCACCGGCGACTGCTTTCTTCTGGCCAATGCACCAGCCTATGTTCTGGCCAACGACCGACGCCTTGCTCCCGATGACGGTATAGCGGCGTTCGATTGGACGCAGTCGGATGTCGCGCGTCACGCGGGCAGCGATACCGTTCTGCTTGCCGGCAGTTTCGGTTTCGAAGCGTCGGACGCCGGATTGCTGCTCGATGCGCTTCCTCGCTTTCTGCTCATACCGTCGCGCAGTCCGTCGGCCCCCATCATTCATTCCACGCTCGGGATTCTCGACCTTGAAATCAGGGGGACGGGAATCGGAGCCGCCGTACTCACCGACAGGCTTGCCGACGTCCTGCTCGTCCAGGTACTTCGCGCGGCGCTGGATCAGAGTGCCGGCGAAGGTTTGGGATGGATCAACGCGCTGGTCGATTCCAGGATCGGCAAGGCCATCAGGCTGATGCACGAAGACGCCGCTCACCCCTGGACCCTGGAAGCATTGTCCGAAGCGATCGCCATGTCGCGATCCGCGTTTTCGAAGCGGTTCAAGTCGCTTGTGGGGTTGGCGCCGCTCGACTATCTGCTTCGATGGCGAATGCGACTTGCACGCAATCAGCTGCGACGTGGAGCGACCGTTTCGGCAACGGCCGCGCAGCTTGGATACTCGTCGGAGAGCGCCTTCGGACATGCCTTCAAGCGAGTCTACGGCCATGCACCGAAGCGGTACTGGCGCGGACAGGCCACGGGCGAAAAATTCCCCAACGCCCCAAATAAATTGTCGTGATCTGCGACGGCACCTCACCGAAGGAAGGTCTTGCCTTCTGAGCGAAGCCGGGGATTATTCCGCCGCCATTGAAAGCGGAAAACCGCAAGGGCTCAGAAGGGGACCTCTCCATGACCGATCTCAATCGCCGTCATCTGCTCGCAGGCGCCGCCGCCATCGGTGCGGCGGCCGCCACCGGACTTCGACCGACCATTGCCAACGCCTCAGTGCCGCAAAGCGGGACGCAGGCACCCGGCTTCTATCGCTACAAGGTCGGCAGCTTCGAGTGCACCTCGATCAATGACGGCGCGCGCACCTTCCCGATGCCGGACAAGTTCGTTGTCAACGTCCCGAAGGAAGAAGCCGCAGCCGCCGGCGAGGCCGCCTACATGCCCAAAGGCATGGTCACGGTGCCGTTCAACCCGCAGCTCATCAACACCGGCTCCAAGCTGGTGCTGATCGACACCGGAAATGGAGTCGCCAACCTGGAGCCGAGCAAGGGTGCGGTCGGCCGTACGCTGCAGAACCTCCAGGCCGCCGGCGTCGATCCCAAGAGCATCGACGTCGTGCTGCTCTCGCATCTGCATCCCGACCACACCAACGGCATTCGCCTCGCCGACGGCGCGCTCGCGTTCCCGAATGCGGAGATCATGGTGCCCGGCAAGGACTGGGAGTTCTGGACCAGCGCGGACAACGCCGCCAAGGCCGAGTCCAACGCGATGATGAAGAACTACTTCGCCAACGTGAAGAAGACCTTCGCCGGCCTCGAATCCAAGGTCACCAAGTACGAGTGGGGCAAGGAGGTCGCGCCCGGCATCACCTCGATCGCGACGCCCGGCCATACCCCCGGCCACACCTCGTTTGCGGTCGCGTCCGGCGATGCCAGGGTGTTGATCCAGTCCGATGTCACCAACATTCCGGAGTTCTTCTTGCGCAATCCGGACTGGCACGTGGTGTTCGACGCCGACGCCGCGATGGCGCAGGAGACGCGCCACAAATTCTACGACATGGCGGCGGCCGAGAAGGCGACGGTGATCGGCTTCCACTTCACCTTCCCCTCGGTCGGCCATGTCGAGAAGGATGGCGCCAAGTATCGTCTGATCCCGTCGGCCTGGAATCCGACGATCTGATCTCGGTTGCGGAATTGCTCGAAACATCAGGCCGCCGCTGGGCAGCCTGATTGTTTTGGGTCGTAGCCCGGATGGAGCGAAGCGTAATCCGGGACCGGCGGAACTTGGGGGCACGACCCCGGATTGCGCTGCGCTCCATCCGGGCTACAGGCCTCAATGTCCCCTTTCGCGAAACTCAATGTTTCCAAATCGGACCGGTTCATGCACTTGCATCCATTGGTCCGGATCGCTTAAGTGCCGCCCGGCACTCCCGCTCAAGTTCTGAGGACACTCCATGGCCTACAATATCGTCGTGATCGCCGGCAGCCTGCGCAAGGACAGTTTTTCGCTGAAGATCGCCAATGCGCTCGCCAAGCTCGCGCCGGCCTCGCTCAAGCTCGAGGTCGTCACGCCGGCGGGTATCTCCTTCTTCAACCAGGACCTCGAGGGCGCGCCGCCCGCGGACTGGCTGGCCTTCCGCGACAAGCTCCAGAAGTCGGACGGCGTTCTGTTCGTCACCCCGGAATACAATCGCGCGATCCCGGGTGTCCTGAAAAACGCCATCGACGTCGCCTCGCGCCCCTATGGCAAGAGCTCGTTCAACGGCAAGCCGGTCGGCATCATCTCGAACTCGCCGGGTCCGCTCGGCGGCGTCAGCGCGGCCAAGACGCTCCAGAACATCCTGCCGGGCATTGCCGGCCCGATCATGCAGCAGCCAGAGATCTACCTGAACGCGGTTGGCGACGCCTTCGATGCGGAGGGGAACCTCGCCAAGGACTCGCTCAAGACCGTGCTCCAGGCCTATATCGACGCCTTCGCCGCACACGTGGCCAAGCATCACGGCTGAGTACGCTCTCCGTCATGGCCGGGCAAAAGCGCGAAGCGCGTCTTCGCGCCAGATGTCCCGGCCATCCACGTTCTTGGTTGCGACGACGAAGAACGTGGATGCCCGGCACAAGGCCGGGCATGACGATGACGTTTGGTGGCGCGGGCAGGGCGCATTAGCGCTCCCTTAACCAAACTCCCCCATCTTCCGAAGATGGTCTCCCGCGCGCGCCTCAAATCGATCCTGACCGGTCTCGCCCTCTACGCGATGGCGGCCGCCATCGTCGGCTATTTCGGCGTCAACGCCTACACCGGCAAATACGGCCTCAACGCCCGCCAGGAACTCGACCAGGAGATCATCGCGCTCACGAGCGAACTGGCTCAGCTCAAGCGCGAGCGCGCCAGGAGCGAGCAGCGCGTCTCGCTGCTGCGTTCCGCGAGGATCGATCCCGACATGCTGGACGAGCGGGCGCGCTTCCAGCTCGATTATGTCAATCCGCGCGATCTCGTTCGGATGATCCCGCCGAACTAGCGCTTGCGCGGGTTTCGAAACCGGTATCGAAAGCCGGCCCGAGCCCGGCTGCCTCCTTCTCCATCACGCCAAAGTCGCAAGACCTCAGTCGCTTTGCCGCCTTGACGCAGCGGCGCCGGCGAGGGCATGGCTTGTGCGGCGCACTGCTCCCCAGGATTGACAGAGATCAATCAGGCCGCGCCGGCACGTCGTAAATTGCCATCCGGAGGAAACGGTGATGAATGGGTCAATGCCCCAGCATCACGCGGCTCGTGTCGAAGCCGCTATTGCATCAGGCCAGGCGGCTCGCTCCGCGCTCGTGGCCTCCTGGCGCCGTTCGTCCCGATTGCATCATCTCGACCCCTCCGGCCGGGGCTTGCCCCAGCGGCTGACCGACGCGGAACTCCGCGAGGCGCGCGAGCGTATCGCGCCGCTGCTCGCCGCTGCGCAAGGGGCGATGGACCGGCTCTACCAGGCGGTTGGCGCCGCCGGCTGCTGCGTGCTGCTGGCCGACGGCGAGGGGGTGCCGGTAGATCGTCGCGGCACGCGGGCCGACGACACCACCTTTCAATCGTGGGGGCTGTGGACCGGCGCGCTCTGGAGCGAGGAGCACGAGGGCACCAATGGCATCGGCACCTGTGTCGTCGAACAGCGGCCGCTGACGATCGATCGCGACCAGCACTTCTTCACGCGCAACACGCTGTTGAGCTGCACCGCCGTTCCGATCTACGACCACGAGGCGGCGTTTGCCGGCGTGCTCGACGTCTCCTCCTGCCGCGCCGACCGGACCGACGCGTTTTCCAATCTGATCGCGCTTGCGGCGGGCGACGCGGCAAGGCGCATCGAGGCCGATCTGTTTCGCCGCGCCTTCGCCCATGCCCGCATCGTGCTGACGCAGGGCGCGGACGGTCAGTCCATCGGTCTCGTCGCGGTCGATGCCGACGATCTCGTGATCGGCGCGACCCGCTCCGCCCGGGTGGGACTGGGGCTCGCGCCCGGCCGGGCGTTGCGCCCCGTGCCCGCGGCCGATCTTCTCGGCGGCGATACGGCGCGCGACCACCTCGCTGGCGGTCAGCGTGCGGTGTTGCAGCGGGCGCTGCTGCGCACGGGTGGCAATGTTTCGGCGGCCGCCAAGGCCCTCGGCGTCAGCCGCGCCACGCTGCACAGGAAGCTCAAGCGGTTCGAACTGAACCACTGAGGGCCGCAGTCTCCTCAGCCGTCATTGCGAGCCAACGGGTCCGCGCAAAGCGCGGCCCGATGACAGGCTCCGCGAAGCAATCCAGAATCTTTCCGCGGAGGGACTCTGGATTGCTTCGCTGCGCTCGCAAAGACGATGTGGAAGCCGTGTGTGCTCCATCTTGCACTTGCCTCCGTCAGACCTGTCGCAGTTCTGCGACAGGTCCGCTCTTCCATCGCTCCCGCCCGGGCTGACAGCACACGCCCCCCGATACATCGTCGGCGCAAGTCGCGACCACGCGACGAATTGCACAAACAGCAAACATCGGGAGTGATCAATGAACAAGGTGGAATTCCTCAGCGTCACCACAGTTCCCTTCGCCGAACGCTATGACAACTTCATCGGCGGCAAGTTCGTCGCGCCGATCTCCGGCAAGTATTTCGACAATGCCTCGCCGGTGAACGGACAGATTGTCTGCAAGATCGCGCGCTCCGACGCGCAGGATGTCGAAGCCGCCCTCGACGCGGCGCATGCCGCCAAGGCCGCCTGGGGCCGCACCAGCGTCGCCGAGCGTGCCGCGATCCTGAACAAGATCGCCGATCGCATGGAAGAGAATCTCGAGCGCCTCGCGATCGCCGAGACCTGGGACAACGGCAAGCCGATCCGCGAGACCCGCGCGGCCGACATCCCGCTCGCCATCGATCACTTCCGCTATTTCGCCGGCGTCGTCCGCGCCCAGGAGGGCTCGATCGGGGAGATCGACCACGACACCATCGCCTATCATTTCCACGAGCCGCTCGGCGTCGTCGGCCAGATCATCCCCTGGAACTTCCCGCTGCTGATGGCCTGCTGGAAGCTCGCGCCCGCGCTCGCCGCCGGCAATTGCGTCGTGCTCAAGCCCGCCGAGCAGACCCCGGCCTCGATCATGGTCTGGGCCGAGATCGTCGCTGATATTCTGCCGCCTGGCGTCCTCAACATCGTCAACGGCTTTGGCCTTGAAGCCGGCAAGCCGCTGGCCTCGAGCCCGCGCATCGCCAAGATCGCCTTCACCGGCGAGACTTCGACGGGCCGGCTGATCATGCAATATGCCAGCCAGAACCTCATTCCTGTCACGCTGGAGCTCGGCGGCAAGTCGCCGAACATCTTCTTCAAGGACGTCACCGCCGAAGACGACGACTTCTTCGACAAGGCGATCGAAGGCTTCGTCATGTTCGCGCTGAACCAGGGCGAGGTCTGCACCTGTCCGAGCCGCGCGCTGGTTCACGCCGACATCTACGATCGCTTCATGGAGCGGGCGCTGAAGCGCGTCGCCGCGATCAAGCAGGGCGACCCGCGAGCGGCCGACACTATGATCGGCGCACAGGCATCCAGCGAGCAGCTCGCCAAGATCCTCTCCTACATCGACATCGGCAAGCAGGAGGGTGCCAAGGTGCTGGCCGGCGGCGGACGTGCGGAACTCGGCGGCGATCTTTCCGGCGGCTTCTACGTCCAGCCGACGGTGTTCGAGGGCCACAACAAGATGCGAATCTTCCAGGAGGAGATCTTTGGCCCCGTCGTCTCGGTCACGACCTTCAAGACCGATGACGAAGCGCTCGCGATCGCCAACGACACGCTCTACGGTCTCGGCGCCGGTGTCTGGAGCCGCGATGCCAACCGCTGCTACCGCTTCGGCCGGGCGATCCAGGCCGGCCGGGTCTGGACCAATTGCTACCATGCCTATCCCGCGCATGCGGCGTTCGGAGGCTACAAGCAGTCGGGCGTCGGTCGCGAGACCCACAAGATGATGCTCGATCACTACCAGCAGACCAAGAATCTCCTGGTCAGCTACAGCCCGAAGAAGCTCGGCTTCTTCTGATCGGACAGGAGCGGGCGGCGCAATCCTGCGCCGCCCGTTCCGAGCCGTTCTTCCCCACCGTCATCCGTCTGTCAGATAATTGAGACAAGACGAGCGCGCCGACCTCATTCGGTTCGGCGCTTGTGGCATCCGGAGCGATGCCAGGTACGGACGGAGGCTCGGCCATGAAGAACAGTCATTTGCAGCGGAAGGCACATCTTGGAGCGATGCTGCTCGGCGCGGCAGCCTTGACATTCCTCCCGCTATCGTTGGCCAGCGCACGGACCGGCCCGGCGCCATCAGGCGCCAAGAAATTCCTGACCGTTGACGGAAAGCCACCGCTGATCCTCGGACATCGCGGCGTGCCGGGACTGGTGCCTGAAGAGACCGAGGCGTCGTATGATATCGCCGCGGCGCTCGGAACCGATGCGCTCGAAGAGGACCTGCATCTGACCAAGGACTGCGTCTTGGTGGTGCGTCACAACCCTTGGCTGGCTGACAACACCAACATTGCGGAGGTGGCGAAGACCAATGCGTCCGTGGCGGCGCGCAAGCGCACGGTGCCCGGTGTGCGCGTCAAGGCTCCAACTCCAACCAGCGGGCCTGCTGACTACCTTACGGATCTCACCGACCCGGCCGACCCCAAATCGGTGCTGAAGTCATTGATCGTCGACGGCGAGGACCATACCAACGACTGGTCGATCAGCGATTTCACCATGGCCGAGCTGAACAGCTGGATCGGCGGCACCACCTATGACGCAGCCAACGAACGGCCGAAGGTCTTCAACGGCAAATTCCCGGTCATCAGTTTCCAGGACGTCATCGACATCGCCAAGGCCAGGAGCAAGGAGACGGGGCGTCCCGTCCTCGTCTATCCCGAAACCAAGAACCCGACCTGGAACAATGCCCAGGCGATTGCCAATGGCTGCGGTGCCGCCGGCAGCCACCCGCTCGAAGATGCCCTGATCAAGATCATCAAGGACAACGGCCTCAACACGAAGGATGCCCCGATCCTGGTTCAGAGCTTCGAGCCCGGCAGCCTGAAATACATGCGCAGCCACGGTCTGGAAACGCGGCAGGTGCAGCTCATTGATGGCAACGGGATTGACTTCAAGACCGGCAAGGTCCTCCTCGACAACATCACAAATTCGCGTCCGTTCGACTGGACGATTGCGGGCGACCCGCGCTTGTACGATGCGATGCTGACGGCCGAGGGCCTTGCCGAGATCAAGACCTATGCCGACGGCATCGGTCCGTGGAAGCCCTATATCGTTCCGCTCAAGATTGCGCCGTGGAAGGACAGCAATGCCGACGGCACGCCCTACAAGGGATCGACGCCGGAAGCTTCGACGCAGGATGCAACCAGCCTTGTCGCTGACGCGCACAAGCTCGGCCTGTTCGTGCATGTCTTCACGTTCAGGAACGAGAAGAAATATCTGGCTGCTGACTATCGCGGCGATCCGGTCCTGGAATATCTCAAATTCTTCCGCCTCGGCGTAGACGGGGTCTTCACCGACTTCACGCATACCGGCGTTGCCGCCCGCGCAGCGTACTTGCGAGAGCTGGGCTGGTAAGGCGGCACTGAGAATCGGGCATGCGCGGGGTCTCGGACGCGCGGAGAAGCGTGCCCGAATTTCTGAGCCGCGGCTGCTTGCACCCCCTTCGCTGATGCGTGAGCTAAAGTTGCCCGATCAAGCCCAAAGGTTTTGCAAAGTTTCGGCCACGTTGCAGTGCGGCATAATGAAAGTCGTGCCATGCCGCCGCGGTGCTTTCCAAGGGTGTTTGACTTGGGTTAGAGAGGACGAAAGTTTTCTCTGACCCGGAATTCCCATGGCCGCACCCAAGAAAGCCGCCGCAAGCGCTCCACAGGACAAGACCAACGGCGGTTCGCCCCCGGAATTCACCAGGGAGCAGGAGCTGAAGGCGCTCCGCGACATGCTCCTGATCCGGCGATTCGAGGAAAAGGCTGGCCAGCTCTACGGCATGGGCGCGATCGGCGGCTTCTGCCACCTCTATATCGGCCAGGAGGCCGTGGTGGTCGGCATGCAGATGGCCCTGAAAGAGGGCGATCAGGTCATCACCGGCTATCGCGATCACGGTCACATGCTTGCCACCGGCATGGAGGCCAACGGCGTCATGGCCGAGCTCACCGGCCGGCGCGGCGGCTATTCCAAGGGCAAGGGCGGCTCCATGCACATGTTCAGCAAGGAGAAGCACTTTTACGGCGGCCACGGCATCGTCGGCGCCCAGGTCTCGCTCGGCACGGGTCTCGCCTTCGCCAACAACTATCGCGGCAACGGCAATGTCAGCGTCACCTATTTCGGCGACGGTGCCGCCAACCAGGGCCAGGTCTATGAGAGCTTCAACATGGCGGAGCTCTGGAAGCTGCCGGTGATCTACGTCATCGAGAACAACCGCTACGCCATGGGCACCGCGGTCTCGCGCGCTTCGGCGCAGCAGGACTTCTCCAAGCGCGGCGCGTCGTTCAACATCCCCGGCCAACAGGTCGACGGCATGGACGTCCGCGCCGTGAAGGCCGCCGGCGACGAGGCGGCCGCGTGGTGCCGCGCCGGCAAGGGCCCCTTCATTCTTGAAATGCAGACCTACCGCTATCGCGGCCACTCGATGTCCGATCCTGCAAAATACCGCACGCGCGAGGAGGTCGAAAAGGTCCGCCACGACCAGGACCCGATCGAGCAGGTGCGCAACCGCCTGCTGGCCGCTAAGGTGAGCGAGGCCGACCTCAAGGCGATCGACGCCGAGGTGCGCGACATCGTCAACGCGTCCGCCGATTTCGCCCAGCATGATCCCGAGCCGGATGCCGCCGAGCTCTGGACCGACATTTACCGCTGAACGCGCGCAAGCTTTCTTTTGGAGTCGATATGCCAATTCAAGTGCTGATGCCCGCGTTGTCGCCCACGATGGAGAAGGGCAACCTCGCCAAATGGCTGAAAAAAGAGGGTGAGACGATCAAGTCCGGCGATGTCATCGCCGAGATCGAGACCGACAAGGCGACCATGGAGGTCGAGGCGACCGACGAGGGTACGCTCGGCAAGATCCTGATCCCCGAAGGCACCGCCGACGTCGCCGTCAACACGCCGATCGCGACGATCCTCGCCGACGGCGAGAGCGCCGCTGATCTCGCCAAGGCGCCGGCACCTGCCGCGCCGAGCGTCGCGCAGGAAGTCGCCGAGTCCCGCTCGCCGGTCGGCGAAGGCAAGCCGATGATCTCGGCGCCCAAGGCTGCGCCCGCGCCGCAAGCTGTCGCCGAGCCCGATCCCGAAGTGCCCGCGGGCACCGAGATGGTGACGCAGACCATTCGCGAAGCCTTGCGCGATGCCATGGCCGAAGAGATGCGCCGCGACGCCGACGTCTTCGTGATGGGCGAAGAGGTTGCCGAGTATCAGGGCGCCTACAAGGTCACCCAGGGCCTGCTCCAGGAATTCGGCGCCAAGCGCGTGATCGACACGCCGATCACCGAGCACGGCTTTGCCGGCATCGGCGTCGGCGCCGCGATGACCGGGTTGAAGCCGGTCGTCGAGTTCATGACCTTCAACTTCGCCATGCAGGCGATCGACCAGATCATCAACTCCGCGGCCAAGACGCTGTACATGTCCGGCGGCCAGATGGGCTGCTCGATCGTGTTCCGCGGGCCCAATGGCGCCGCCGCGCGCGTTGCCGCCCAGCACAGCCAGGACTATTCGTCCTGGTATTCGAACGTCCCGGGTCTCAAGGTCGTCGCGCCGTTTTCGGCCGCGGATTACAAGGGCCTGCTCAAGGCCGCGATCCGCGATCCCAATCCGGTGATCTTCCTCGAGAACGAGGTGCTCTACGGTCACACCGGCGAAGTGCCCAAGCTCGACGACTTCGTGATCCCGATCGGCAAGGCGCGCATCGTGCGCTCCGGCAGCCATGTCACCATCATCTCCTGGTCGAACGGCATGACCTACGCGCTGAAGGCGGCCGACGAGCTCGCCAAGGACGGCATCGAGGCCGAGGTGATCGACCTGCGCACGCTGCGGCCGATGGACACCGAGACCATCGTCAACTCGGTCAAGAAAACGGGGCGCGCCGTCACGGTGGAAGAGGGCTGGGCCCAGAGCGGCGTCGGCGCCGAGATCGCCGCGCGGATCATGGAGAACGCGTTCGACTATCTGGATGCGCCTGTTGCGCGCGTCTCCGGCAAGGACGTGCCGATGCCGTATGCCGCTAATCTGGAGAAGCTCGCGCTGCCTTCGGCGGCTGAAGTCGTCGAGGCCGCCAAAGCCGTCTGCTACAGGTAGACCATGGCGGGCCCGAAGGAGCAGCCACTGCCACCCGACGTCATGACCCGCGAGGACGCGGTCGAGATCCTGCGCGTGTTCGTGCTGGACGGCGGGCTGTCGATGGCGTTCCAGCGTGCCTTCGAGGAACCTGACATGTGGGGCCTCTTGCTCGTCGACCTTGCCCGCCATGCGGCGCGCGCCTATGCGCGCGAGAGCGAATATACCGAGGAGGACGCGTTGAGCCGGATCCTCGAGATGTTCCAGGCCGAGATCGAGCGTCCCACGGACACCGGCACCACGACGCCGCGCGGGAAGGGGCACTGACAGTGGCGATCGAATCCTATCACTTCGATTTCATGCTGGAGGCAATCCGCGAGGCGGAGGCCTCGATCGCGCAGGGTGGTCTGCCGATCGGCGCCGTGCTGACGCGCGACAACCAGATCATCGCCCGCGGTCACAACAACCGCGTGCAGGAGAACAACGTGATCCTGCACGGCGAGATGAGCTGCCTGCGCGAGGCCGGCGCGATCACATTCCACGACACCGTCATGTACACCACGCTGTCGCCATGCTCGATGTGTGCCGGCGCGCTCGCTCTGTTCAAGGTGAAGCTGGTGGTGATCGGAGAATCCGTCACCTTCCCGGGATCCAAGGACATTCTCGACAAGTTCGGCATCCCCTGGATCGACCTTGCCGACGACCGCTCCATCACCATGATGAAGAATTGGCGATCTATCCCGGCCAATGAGCGCCTCTGGCAAGGCGACATCGGCAACTAAACCTGGTCTGTTCGTCTTCGCTGTCGGAGACGACGTTTTGCAAAGTTCTTCTTGAGGTCAGCATGCCCATCAACATCCTGATGCCCGCTCTCTCGCCGACGATGGAGAAGGGCAACCTCGCCAAGTGGCTGAAGAAGGAAGGCGACAAGGTCAAATCCGGCGACGTCATCGCCGAGATCGAGACCGACAAGGCCACCATGGAGGTCGAGGCGATCGATGAAGGCACGATCGCCAAAATCCTGGTGCCTGAGGGCACGCAGGACGTCCCGGTCAACGACGTGATCGCCGTACTCGCTGGTGAGGGCGAAGACGTGAAGGCCGCCGGCGCCGCCAAGCCCAGTGCGTCGGCTGCGCCTCCGAAGGCTGCTGAAGCTCCCGCTGCAGCGCCGGCACCCGCGCCGGCTGCACCGAAGGCAGCGCCGGCTCCTGCCACCGCGCCGGCTTCAGCTCCCGCGGCACAGGCCAACGGGCAGGGCGGCCGCGTGTTCTCCTCGCCGCTCGCGCGGCGCCTCGCCAAGGACGCCGGCATCCAGATCGCCGCCATCAACGGCACCGGTCCGCATGGCCGCGTGGTCGCGCGCGACGTTGAGCAGGCCAAGTCCGGCAAGGGCCTGAAGGCGCCCGCCGCAGCGCCGTCAGGCGCGCCCGCGATCGCGCCGACCATGTCGGACAAGCAGATCCTGTCGCTGTTCGAGCCCGGCTCCTACGACATCGTCCCGCACGACGGCATGCGCCGCACGATTGCCCAACGTTTGACCGCGTCGATCCAGAACGTCCCGCATTTCTTCCTCACCATCGACTGCGACATCGGCAAGCTGATGGCCGCACGCGAAGAGATCAACGCGGCAGCTCCCAAGGACAAGGAGAAGAAGCCGCTCTACAAGATCTCGGTCAACGACTTCGTCATCAAGGCGATGGCGGTCGCGCTCCAGAAGATCCCGAACTGCAATGTGAGCTGGACCGAAAGCGGCATGGTCAAGCATCACCATTCCGACGTCGGCGTCGCCGTGGCGATGCCCGGCGGCCTGATCACCCCGATCATCCGGAAAGCGGAGACCAAGACGCTCTCCACCATCTCCAACGAGATGAAGGACTTTGCCGCGCGCGCCCGCTCGCGCAAGCTCAAGCCTGAGGAATACCAGGGCGGCACCACCGCCGTCTCCAACCTCGGCATGTTCGGCATCAGCCATTTCACCGCCGTGATCAACCCGCCGCATGCGACCATCCTCGCGGTCGGCACCAGCGAAGAACGGCCCGTGGTGCGGAATGGCAAGATCGAGATCGCGAACATGATGAGCGTGACCTTGTCCTGCGATCACCGCGCCATCGACGGCGCGCTCGGCGCCGAGCTGATCGGCGCGTTCAAGCAGTTGATCGAAAATCCCGTCATGATGATGGTCTGAGATGGCGCATGAGGACGCGCTGGCCCTGGATCTCGATGCTGGTTTCGCTGATCCTCACGCTCAGTCCGCCCGGCCGCGACATCGTTGAAGCCGCCTTCTTCGCCGGCGAAGCGCTGTCGCGCAACATCTGGGCGCCGATCGCGCTCACCATCTTTGCCGTCATGGCGGTGGTCATTCTCTTGGAATGGCTGATCAGAACTTACATCCTCAATCGCCGCGCCCGCGGCGCAACGACCGCTTGAGTTGAACGGGAGCCGCCATGGCCGATACATCCTTCGACATCATCATCATCGGCTCCGGTCCCGGCGGCTATGTCACCGCGATCCGCGCCGCCCAGCTCGGCTTCAAGGTCGCAATCGTCGAAAAGTCCTACCTCGGCGGCATCTGCCTGAACTGGGGCTGCATCCCGACCAAGGCATTGCTGCGCTCGGCCGAGATCTACCATTACATGCAGCACGCCAAGGATTACGGCCTGTCGGCCGAGAAGGTCTCGTTCGACCCGAAGGCCGTGGTGCAGCGCTCGCGTGGCGTCTCGAAGCGGCTGAACGACGGCGTCGGCTTCCTGATGAAGAAGAACAAGGTGAGCGTGATCTGGGGCGCCGCCTCGATCGACGCGCCCGGCAAGGTCACCGTGAAGAAATCCGACGTCGAGGCGCCGAAGGGTGCGCTGGGCGAGGGGACTTACCAGGCCAAGCACATCATCGTTGCGACCGGCGCGCGGCCGCGCGTGCTGCCGGGGCTCGAGCCCGACAAGAAGCTGATCTGGACCTATTTCGAGGCGATGGTGCCGGAGCGGATGCCGAAGTCGCTGCTGGTCGTCGGCTCCGGCGCGATCGGCATCGAGTTCGCCTCGTTCTTCCACACCATGGGCTCCGACGTCACCGTGGTCGAGGTGCTGCCGCAGATCCTGCCCGTCGAGGACGCGGAGATCGCGGGCCTTGCCCGCAAGCGCCTGGAGAAGCAGGGCATCAAGATCATGTCCTCGACCAAGGTGACCAAGCTGGAGAAGAAGGCCGACAGCGTCGTCGCCACCATCGACGACGGCAAGGGTAAGCCGGTGACGACCGAGTTCGAGCGGGTGATCTCGGCGGTCGGCGTGGTCGGCAACATCGAGAATCTCGGCCTCGAAAAGCTCGGCGTCAAAACCGATCGCGGCTGCATCGTCATCGACGGTTACGGCAAGACCAACGTGCCCGGCATCTACGCCATCGGCGACGTCGCAGGTCCCCCCATGCTCGCGCACAAGGCCGAGCATGAGGGCGTGATCTGCGTCGAGGCGATCAAGGGCCTGCATCCGCATCCCATGGACAAGAACATGATCCCGGGCTGCACCTACTGCCAGCCGCAGGTCGCCTCCGTCGGTTTGACGGAAGCCAAGGCCAAGGAGAACGGCCGCGAGATCCGCGTCGGCCGCTTCCCCTTCGTCGGCAACGGCAAGGCGATCGCGCTCGGCGAGGACCAGGGCCTGGTTAAGGTGATCTTCGACAAGAAGACCGGCCAGCTGCTCGGCGCCCACATGGTCGGCGCGGAGGTCACCGAGTTGATCCAGGGCTACGTCGTCGCCATGAATCTGGAGACGACGGAAGAAGAGCTGATGCACACGGTATTCCCGCATCCGACGCTGTCGGAGATGATGAAGGAAGCCGTGCTGGATGCGTATGGACGGGTGTTGAATATCTAGCCGCCGCCGTCATTGCGAGCGAAGCGAAGCAATCCAGACTGCCTCTGCGGAAAGACTCTGGATTGCTTCGCTGCGCTCGCAATGACGAGCAGAGAGAGCCGTTTGCAAAACAAGAAGGAAATCATCCCATGCACGACAACGACAATCTCACCATCGAACGCCCGACCTTCGTCACCCATCTCGAATGCGCGATGGAAGGTGATCATTACGCGGCCGACCAGGTCCACAACCTCTCGAAAGCCGGCAAGCCGCTGCTGGTGCGCTACGACCTCGCGGGCGTGAAGAGGGCGCTGACCAAGGACGCACTCGGCCAGCGCCCCGCCGACATGTGGCGCTACCGCGAGCTGCTGCCGGTGCGCAAATGCAAGGACATCGTCTCGCTCGGCGAAGTGACGACGCCGCTGATCCGGCTGCCGAAGCTCGGGAAGAAGCTGGGTGGCGGCGAGATCATCGTGAAGGACGAGGGGCGGCTGCCGACCGGCTCGTTCAAGGCACGCGGTCTGGTGATGGCGGTGTCGATGGGCAAGGCGCTCGGCATCAAGCACATGGCGATGCCGACCAACGGCAATGCCGGTGCGGCGCTTGCGGCCTATGCAACGTCCTGCGGCATCAAGACCACGATCTTCTGCCCGGCCGACACGCCCGAGGTGAATGTCAGCGAGATCGAGCTGCAGGGCGCGACCGTCTACCGCGTCAACGGCTATATCGACGATTGCGGCAAGATCGTCGGCGAGGGCAAGGCCAAGGTCGGCTGGTTCGACACGTCCACGCTCAAGGAGCCGTACCGCATCGAAGGCAAGAAGACGATGGGCCTCGAGCTCGCCGAGCAGCTCGGCTGGGACGTGCCCGACGTGATCTTCTATCCGACCGGCGGCGGCACCGGCCTGATCGGCATGTGGAAGGCCTTCGACGAGCTCGAGAGGATCGGCTTCATCGGCGCAAAACGCCCGCGCATGGTCGCGGTGCAGGCCTCCGGCTGTGCGCCGATGGTGCGGGCCTTCGATGCCGGCACCGAGCACGCGACGCGCTGGGAGGACGCCCACACCATCGCGTCGGGCATCCGCGTGCCGCAGGCGATCGGCGATTTCCTGATTTTGCGCGCGGTGCGCGAGAGCAAGGGCTTTGCCATCGCGGTCGACGACGACAAGATCTCGGCGGCGCTCAGCGAGGTCGCGCGCGAGGAGGGGCTTTTGCTGTGCCCCGAGGGCGCCGCGACCTACGCCGCCTACAAAGAGAGTCTTGCCGACGGCCGCGTCAGCAAGACCGACCGCGTGATGCTGTTCAACTGCGCGACTGGCCTGAAGTACCCGCTGCCGCCGGTGACCCGCACGCTGGATCGGCACAAGCCGATCGATTTCTCGCAGTTCTAGCGCGTCATTTCGTCTCTTCACGAATGATCCCTCTTCCCCTACGCGGGAAAAGGCAAAAATAAGAATGACATTGCTGGGGAGAGAACAATGAAGAAGGCCGTCTGGGCCGGGCTGATCGGTATTCTCGCTCTCGCCGGCGCTGCGCGCGCCGACGACTATCCCTCGCATCCCATCACCATCATCGTTCCCTTCGCGGCCGGCGGCCCGTCGGATGCGATGGCGCGCGTGCTCGCCGAACGGATGCGGACGACGCTCGGCCAGCCCCTGGTGGTCGAGAACGTCACCGGCGCCGGCGGCTCGATCGGCGTCGGCCGCGCCGTGCAATCACCGCCGGACGGCTACACCATCTCGTTCGGCCATCTCGGCACTCATGTGGCCAACGGCGCCGTCTACAAGCTCAAATACGACCTCGTTGCCGATCTCGAGCCGGTGGTGCTGCTGCCGAGCAATCCGATGATCGTGGTCAGCAAGAACGCGGTGCCCGCGACCTCGCTGAAGGAGCTGCTGGACTGGCTGAAGTCGCGCCCGTCGTCCCCCACGGCCGGGACGGCCGGTGCAGGCTCCGGCAGCCACATCGCCGGCGTCTATTTCGAAAGCGTCTCCGGCATCAAGCTGCAATACGTGCCGTATCGCGGCACCGCGCCTGCGCTGAACGATCTCATCGCCGGCCAGATCGACGTCATCGTCGACCAGACCTCCAACTCCATCAACCAGGTCCGCGCCGGCACCATCCGTGCCTACGCCGTCACCGACGACAAGCGCCTGCCCTCGGCGCCCGACATCCCGACCGCGGAGGAGGCGGGCCTGAAAGGCTTCCACATGACGCTGTGGTCGGGCATGTGGGTGCCGAAGGGCACGCCGAAGGAGATCGTGGCCAAGCTCAACGCGGCGGCCGTGGAGGCCCTGAACGATCCAGCCGTGAAGAAGCAGCTCGAAAGCCAGGGCCTGGAGATGACGCCGCAGGATCAGCTCACCCCCGAAGCGCTCGGCACCCGCCAGAAGGCGGAGATCGCGAAGTGGTGGCCGATCATCAAGGCGGCCAACATCAAGGTGGATTGAGCGCCTCGTCCCTATCTATGTCGCCACGACGATGAGCCGCCGCAGCCTGAGGAGCTATCAGGGGCAGACGCGGCCGGGTTACATCTTGGACTCCAACAGGGCCGCCTCCAGACATTGAAGCAGAGCTGGCGTGGAAAACGGCTTAGCGAGAAAGCAGCTCGCGCCGGCCTTCAGCGCGCGGTCGCGCACGGCGTCGTCGGGAAAAGCCGTCATGAAGATGAAGGGCGTGATGCGCCCGAGGCTGCGCATATGCGTCAACAGCTCGACACCGCTCATGGCCAACATCTGCACGTCCGCGATCACGCAGGAGGTCGTGTCCAGTTCGGCGGATTGGAGAAATTCGTGAGCGGAACCAAAGGTGTAGACCGTGTATCCGCGCGACGTCAGGAGGTTGTTCGTCGCGAGGCGAACGGAGGGATCATCATCAATGACGGAAATGATCGAAGGCACTGACAATATGATCGCTCCTGAACGGGGAGCCGCCGGCCGCGGTTCAGCCGTTTAGGGAAAGTGGGCCCCCGGAGCGAGATTGGAAAGCATACTTAGGTTTGCAGGTGACCCCTATTGCGCGGGATTCCGAGCGCGTCGGTCATTCTGACGAGATCGGCCAATGACTTCGCCTCCATCTTCCGCATGATCTGCCCGCGATAGATCTTCACGGTGATCTCGGCCAGTCCAAGTTCGGCGGCGACCTGTTTGTTCATCAGGCCGGATGCAACCAGGGCGAGGACGTCGCGCTCGCGCGCTGTCAGCCCCTCGAAACGGGATCGCACGCCTGAGATCGACTTCTCGGCATCGCGCCGCTTGCGATCCCGTTCGATCGCCGCCTGTACCGCATCCAGCATGTCCTGGTCGCGCACCGGCTTGGTCAGAAAATCGACGGCACCGCTCTTCATGGCTCTCACGGTCATGGGAATATCGCCATGACCGGTGATGAAGATAATGGGCGTGTGAATGTTGGCCTTGGCGAGGTCGGCCTGGAGGTCGAGGCCGCTCGATCCTGGCAGGCGGATGTCGAGCACAAGGCAGCTGGGGACCGCAGGCGGTTTGGCTTCCAAGATCTCCGCCGCTGAACTGAAGGCCTCGACCTTAAGGCCGACCGATTGAAAGAGATTGGTCAGTGCGCGGCGCATCGACGGATCATCATCGACGATCAGGACGATCGGCTCACCTGCGCTCGCCTGGCCCTGCTTGGCATGGTCGGTCACGACGTGTCCTTGTGCTGCAAGGGCAGGGCGATCTGAAATGTTGCACCGCTCCCCTCATTCTGAAAGGCCGAAAGCCGGCCCGCGTGAGCCTCGATGATCGATCGGCAGATCGAGAGTCCCATCCCCAGACCGTTCGATTTCGTCGTGAAGAAGGGGGTGAAGATGCGTTCCTTGACCTCCTTGCCGAGGCCGACACCGCGGTCCGTCACGGTGAGAAGCAGGCGGTCGCCGTCGTCGTCGTCCGTCCGGCTCGATCGGATCGCCATTTCGCGCGGGCGGTCGACATTGGCTTGCATGGCTTCGATGCCGTTCATCACCAGGTTGATCAGCACCTGCTGGAGCTGGATCCGGTCGCCGCAAATCTTCGGCAGGTTGGACGCCAACTCCATTCGCACCGACACCCTATGGGTCGCGAGCTCGCGCCGAACGAGCGCCACAGCCTCCCTGACGACCTGGTTGATGTCGAGTGGAACCACTTCGATCTCGGTCTTCTTCGCGAGCGCCCTGATCCGGCGGATCACCTCGCTGGCCCGATTTGCGTCCTCGACAATCCATTCTGCGGAACGGCGCGCGGCCTTCAAGTCGGCGGGTTCGCGATCGAGCCAAGCCATGCAGGCGTCCGCATTGGAGATCACGGCGGCAAGAGGCTGGGTGATTTCGTGGGCAATCGAGGCGGTGAGTTCGCCAAGCGTCGTGACGCGCGTGACATGGGCGAGCTCGGCTTGTGCTTTGCGCAGCGCTTCTTCAGCATGCTCGGCGCGGATCGCCGCCGTTACATCGCTACTGACGCCTCGATAGCCGAGAAAATGACCGTCCGCGTCATGCAGGGGCTTGCCGCTGGTGCGCACGTAAATTGGAGAGCCGTTGCGATCCCTGCCGCGGTAAACCAGATCGCGGAACGGGAGGTGGGCGTCGAGCGTCGCGCGATGCTGCTCCCACTTCCCGGGCTCGAGCTCGGCATCGGGCGGAATGTCCCAGCGCGTCAGGCCGATCAAGGCCATCGGCGCAGCACTGGCCGGGTCGGCGTGCTCCGATATCTTCGTGATACGGTGATCCGGTCCGGTCTCCCAAAACCAGTCCGATGCGGTTTCCGCATAGTCGCGGAATCGCTGCTCGGATGCCTTGAGCTCGTCAAATGCCCTTTGAAGCGCTTCTTTTGCGGCGACCTGGTCGGTGACGTCCACATGGGTACCGATGATTTCCATCACTTCGCCATCGCTACCGACGACGGGATGTCCTTCGGTATGGACTCGTCGTATCGAGCCGTCTGGGCGCGCAATGCGAAAGTCGATTTCAAAGGGGTCCCTTCGCTGGAGGGCCTGACGTTCCACCTCGATGATCCGTTGGAAATCCTCGGGGAGGATACGTTCCTGGAAAGCCCGTGCCGGTACATCGATATGGTTCGGCTCAAATCCGAACAGGCGGTAGAGTTCAGCCGATCGGTATGCAAACTCCTGACGGCGCACATCCCAGGCCCAGCTGCTTGTATGGCTGAGCCGTTGCGCCTCGGCCAAATAGGCCTCGCTGCGCCGCAGCCTTTGCTCGGACTCCTTTGCAACCGTGACATCGGTGACGGCCCCGACAAACTCGATGCGCCCTGATCCATGTTTCACCGCGCGCGCCACGGAATGGAGGTATTTGACTGATCCATCCGGCATCAGCAGGCGATACTCATGGTCGAAATCCTCTGCGAGTCGGGAGGCCCGATCGAGGGTCCTTCTGACCGCATCGCGATCCTCCGGATGGATGCGCTGGAAGGCAAAATCCAGGGTCGGCTTCACCGCCAGGTCGCACTGGAAGATGCGAAAGGTTTCCCTTGACCAGACGATCGCGCCTGTCGCGACGTTCAGGCCGAAGCTGCCGGTGCGGCTCAGTTCCTGCGCCTGGGCGAGGTAGGCTTCGCTCTGCCGCAGCGCATCCTCCGCTTCCTTGCGCTGGGTGATATTTTCGCAGGCAACCAGCACGATCGGCGTTCCGTCGCCGCGCAGCATCGCCTTGGCGTTTTCACGGACCCAAAGGACCGAGCCGTCCTTCCGGAACTTGCGAATCTCCCAGGTATGCGACTGGTGCAGGGTTTCCAGGGACCGCGCGACGCATCGACGGACGTAGTCGTGGTCCTCCTCGAAGAAGACGTTGAGCACGGACTGGCCAATCAGCTCAGCCGGCGTATAGCCCAGTTGTGCGGCACCGAACGTATTGACGTTGAGCACTGTTCCGGCCGGATCGACCATGAAATACATGACCGGATTGTGCTCGAACACCTCACGCCATTGCCTCACGGCGTCGCGTAGATCGATGGCGTCTTGCCGCGAATCATCCGCGACCGCGGGCTCGTCCTTCTCGACGTTGCCGAACGATCGAAGCGCCGCAAGGCCGCCGAGCAGGAATTGTGCGGCCGAATTCCCAAATTTCGCGATCTGGCCAGGCATCATCGCAGGCATCCCGGCTCGCTGGGGCCATGGCAAGTAGAGCACTTTGCAACAAGGGGAGCAATTCCTTCCCTA
The DNA here is from genome assembly GCF_028128935.1 of Bradyrhizobium sp. CCBAU 11361. Classification (NCBI taxonomy): domain Bacteria; kingdom Pseudomonadati; phylum Pseudomonadota; class Alphaproteobacteria; order Hyphomicrobiales; family Nitrobacteraceae; genus Bradyrhizobium; species Bradyrhizobium sp. CCBAU 11361. The sequence continues at coordinate 176,791 of NZ_LBJZ01000195.1, read as the reverse complement.
CTAAAGTGGCATCAGCCCAACGATACTCGCGGTCGCCGTGCAGCCTGCCGGCCTTGCGCTGTCTCGTTGAAGACGCGGCGAAAGGCCGGAAAACTACGGGACAAACCTACGTATAGCTCGCGCATCCCTAATCATAGAGCACATTTACCTCCGTACAATTGAGCGGTCCGTTGCGTGCGGACTAGTCTCACGACCAATCGAGGGGACGCGATGTGCAAGGCACAAGCCAGCGATTTGCGCGATGTGCTGCTCATAGAGGCAAGCTCTGCGTCCGTTACTCCGAATTGCCGCATGATTGGCGGGTCGTGATTGAGAGACCGCTTTTTCAATAACGAGCGTGGATGGCCGTGCACCGACGCACGAGCGTAGCCACGATCATGACAGACAGGAGTAGAGCATGATGTGCGATAGCCCTGAACACCCCGAGCGCGGTCCTGTTGTAAAAGGCTGTGCTGTCTGTAACGGCAAGTTTGGCCTGATCCGATATTATTCCTGGCGAACGCCGCTGTGCTCCAGAAGGTGTCTCGATCGCTTCAGGGCGCGCCGCGAGCGCGACCGTCGATGGCTGTTTCGATTTCAGGCGGCGTGAGTCCGAAACTCTGAACGGGAGGCTGCGTGCTGAACCGTGGTTGCAAGCTCCTCTTGACGATTGCGCTGTCGCTTCCGTCGCTGACCGGAGTGAAGGCCGAGGAGCTTGGACAGGATGCGCATCGTCATCATCCGCCGCAGGATCAGCTGCTGCACGAGAAGTTCTATTCGAGCTGGCACATGCCCGACAATCCGGTGCTGAGTTGCTGCAACAGCGCGGATTGCTATCCAACAGAGGTACGGTACGTCGACGGCAGGATCTACGCACGGCGCCGGGAAGACGGGAAGTACATCCTCATCCCGTCCCAGAAGGTGGAGCGAAACAGGGATAATCCCGACGGCCGCAACCATCTTTGCGCCCCGCCGCCGTCCGCCTCTCTGGTCGACACGGTCTACTGCTTCGCGCTCGGAGGTGCCACGTGAGGTTCATACTGGTCAACGGCCGAACCCCTTTTCGCAAGACGTTCTGTCTATGGTGCTGCGAGGAGATCAGCGGCAGCTACTTGCGCGACGTCAGGACGCTGCTGCCCTACTGCGGTTGCGAATGCTACGCGCTTCATCACGAGGCAGCATCGTTGATCGGGGGGCGTGCGCGCGCGGCATCTTGAGCAGACAGGTGGGCGAGGCGCATCGGCGGGTGCGCGCTGGCCGGCAGGAGAGGACACGGCTTTGAGATTCATGCTCGTCAATCAGGAACGTCCCTGCCACGGCGCCGTCTGCAGCGCGTGCGCCCGGCCGCTGGGTTCGAGTTACGTCCGGCAGGTGTCCAAGCAAGAGCGCTATTGCGACCAAGATTGCTACCGTCGGGATCAGCGGGCGGCCATGGAACTGCTGTGGCCCTACCGCAGCTCGCTCGAGGCGATCGCGGTGCTGGGGGCGATCTCGAGCTGGAGCTGGATGATGCAGATGGGCGCGCTCTCGCGCTCGCTGACCGAGGCATATCTGCGCGCCCACGACCTTCTGACCACGGAAGGAGGTGACGGCTAGCTGAACCACGCAGGCCGCGCAGAATCGTCGGCCGCAGTCACCACGTCCAGCCCCGCGCCGCGTTCCAGCCCCGGCGGTCGCCAGGCTAGGGCGAGGGGGCTGCGGCCGATGCCGTTGGTGCCGCGCTCACTTCCTGCGTCGTGACGCGCTGCTCGGATTTCGCAGCGACCATGCCGCTGCTCTCGAACCGCGCACGGTAGACCAGCACGTTCTCCATCACCCGCTGGACGTAATTGCGCGTCTCCGACAGCGGGATGCGTTCGACCCAGTCGACCGGATCGACCTTGGGATCCCTGGGGTCGCCGCGCGCCTGCACCCATTCGCGCACGCGGCCGCGGCCGGCATTGTAGCCGGCGAAGGTCATGATCTGGTTGCCGCGATATTCCGACCACAGCGCGCTGAGCTCGGCTGCCCCCATCTGCGTGTTGTAGACGGGATCGGAGACCATCCTGTCCCAGTCATAGGTCAGGCCGAAGCGCTTTGCGGTGTCGCGCCCGGCTTCCGGCGTCACCTGCATCAGGCCGACCGCATTGGCGGGCGACTTGTCGCGCTGGTCGAACGAGCTTTCCGTGCGCGCCACCGAATAGATCACGCTGGTCTCGATCGCGGGCGCGACCTGCTTGTGCTCGGGGATGCCGATGGTCGGAAAGGCGTAATGGTCGAGCGCGAACCCGCGCGCCAGCGCCGACTTGCCCACCTCCAGCATGACGCGCGCATCGTTGCGCCGCCCAGCCAGCTCGCCGAGGCCTTCGAGCGCGGCAACGTCGGTGCTCTCCTTGGCAAAATCCTCGGCGTAGTAGAACACCGTGTCGCGCTCGCCGACGCCATAGAGCATGTCGGCCGCGCGCACGCGCTCGTCCGGGGCCTGCGTGTCGGCTGCGGCCAGCACGGGCGAGGGCGGGCGCAGCTCGATGCGGTCGAGGCCGAGCTTGGCGCGGGCGAGCTGACCGTAATAGGCGGTCGGGTAGCGCGCCGCCACTTGATAGCTCTGGCGCGCATCGGCCGTCGCCCCCATCGCTTCCGCGGCGCGGCCGCGCCAGTAATGGGCGCGCGACAGCGCGAGCGGATTGGCCGAGCCTTCGTCGATCGCGGCGAAGTGCATCATCGCCGTCCTGGGATCGTCGAGATAGCGCAGCGCGATCCAGCCGCACATGAAGTGGTAGTCGACGCGATAGACCTCCATCGCCGGCACGGCCGCCGCGCGCACCACGTCGTAAGCGGTCCTGGACTTGCCCTGGTCGAGCAGTTTTCGCGCCAGCAGACGACGCTCGCGCCACCAGGCGTCGGTGTCCTGCGCCGCCATGGTGTCGGGCGCGGCGGCCAGGATCACCTCGGCCGCGTCGTCGATGCGGTCCTTCTGGAGATGCCATTGCGCGCGGCACAGCACGTAGCCGAGATCGCGGCGCGCCTCGGTCGACACGTCATCGAGATAATCCTTGGCCTTGTTGGCCTTGCCGGTGACGGCGGCGCAGGCCTTGACGATCGCGAGCGCATCCTCGCCGAGCCGTTTTGCGGCGCGCCTTGCGCCGGCATAGTCCTTGGCGCCGAGCCGCTTGTCCATGCGGGCGCGATGGTCGTCGGCGGTGAGGAGATCGCGGAACGCCTCGTAAGAATCTTCCTCGCTGCGCTCCGACAATTCGTCCGTGCGCCAGGCCTCGCGGACGAGACGGGCAGCCCTGTCGGCGTCGCCTTCGGCGAGCAGCACGCGGGCGAGCGCGAACTTGCCCTTGGCGCTGGTCGGGCGGTCCATTGTGAATTTGTGCACGGTGGCCGCGTCGGTCTTCTCCTGCCACAGCCGCGCCTCGGCGCGCCGGCGCAGCAGCGCGCTGCTCGGCCAGTCCGGATTGGCGGCGAGGAAGGCGGCGTAGCGTTTGAAATTTGCGGTGCTCTCGGAATGGCGCAGCATGAACCAGTCGGCGAGCTTCTGCCCGGCGGGGTCAGCGATGCGGTCGCGCGCCGCGCCCGCATCATCGGTCTTGCCCTTGCGCGCGAGATCGATCGCGTCCTTGAGTGCGGCGAGGTCGCCGGTCAGCGGCGGGGGCGCGGGCTTGTCTAACGGCTCGTCGTCCTGCTTCTTCGACTTGCGCTTCGCCTCGGCGTGCTTGCCGTGGCGCGATTTCGCCGCGGCATGGCGCTGCTTGTCGGCTTTCGCCTCATGCGTCTTCTTCGACGCGGACGATTTGTGATGGCTCTTCGCCGCCAGCTCCGTCGGAAGGAGAGCCAAGGCGGCCACGGCAACGACACACGCGAGCGAGCGTAGGCACTGGTTCATTCCGTGGTCCCCCCTGCGAAACCAGTACAAACCAAAGTCCGCGACGACATGCGGCTCGAGAATCAAAGCATCGAAAACGATGCCACGGCATCGTTTCGCATTTGTCACGCTGTCGCAACATTGCGGCAAAATACGGATGGAGCGCGGGAACTCTTGCAACGAGGGATAGAGCCGGGTCTTTAATCTTTGTTAACGAATAGGGCCCGCGCGACGATTGCGCAGGGTCCAGGACGTCGCGAGGGCCAGATTGCGCGTGTTCCCGGGCTGAAATCCGGTGTATTGAGTTCCCCGACCTGTCCCTTCAGCCTTTGCCCCGAACCTATGCCGATTTTCAACCAGTCGATCCGGCGCAAGATCGTCGGCATCGCCCTCGGATTGATCGTCCTGATGCTCGTCACCTCGATCCTGTCGATGGTGATGTCGAGCCAGGTCGGCGTTCTCCTGGACGAGCTGACCAACCGCTATATCCCGGCCTATGGCGATCTGGCGCGCGCCAATATTCGCTCGCTGGAGCGGTCGGTGGCGCTGCGGCGCATGGTCATGATGAAGATGCAGGCGTCCTCGGACGAGGAGGCCTATGCGGCGCGCCTGCGCGAGTTCGAGGAAGCGGACCGCAAGATCGAGGAAGAGGCCGAGGGCGCACGCAAGCTCATCAACGCGATCATCGACGACCCGAGGACGCCGTCCGACAATGCCGCGTTGGCGCGGATCGAGATCCGCATCGAGACTGCCGTCACCGAGCTGCGCCGCGAGCTGAACGAGGACCACGCAAAGCTCCTCAAGCAGGTCGACGCCAAGCAGATGGCAGAAGCCCGCGGCACGCTGGAACACATCGATGCCATCCGCGACCAGTTCAACCAGAAGTTCGATGCGATCCGCGCCGACATGCTGACACAGGTCTTCGCCGCGACGTCGCAGGTGATCGGTCACCAGCGGCAGGCGATCGTCGTTTCGGGCATCGTGACCTTGCTCGCTGCGATTGTCGGATTTGCCTTCGCGCTGCTGGTGTCCAGCGGCATCACGCGGCCGGTGCGCCTTTTGCTGGCCGGCACCCGCGAGGTCGAGGCGGGGCGGTTCGACAAGACCATCGCCGTCTCGACCCAGGACGAGATCGGCGAGCTCGCGGCCGCCTTCAACCGCATGATCGAGCAGCTCAGGCACAACGAGCGCATCCGCGAGACCTTTGGCCGCTACATCGATCCGAAGGTGGTGCAGGGCCTGATCGAACGGCCCGAGGTCGCCATCGACGGCCAGCGCCGGGTGATGACCATCATGTTCTGCGACATGAGCGGCTTCACCTCGATGAGCGAGGGCATGACCCCGCGCGGCCTCGTCAAGGTGATGAACCACTATTTCACGGTGATGTCGGTCCCGATCAGGAGCAATCGCGGCGTCATCGACAAGTATATCGGCGATGCCATCATGGCCTATTGGGGCCCGCCCTTCATCGAGGAGGACGAGCCGGCGCTCCTGGCCGGCTGTGCCGCCATCGACATGGCCGACCAGGTGCCCGCGCTCCAGAGGCAATTGCCCGATCTGCTCGGCATCCGCGCCATGCCCGTGCCGTGCGACCTGCGCATCGGCATCGCCACCGGCGAGGTCCTCACTGGCAGCATCGGCTCCGAGCTGATGATGAGCTTCACCGTGATGGGCGATGCCGTGAACCTCGCCTCGCGGCTCGAGGCCGTCAACAAGGTCTATGGCACCCGCATCCTGATCGCGCAGGCGACGGCGGATGCGATCGGTGAGCGTCTCGAATTGCGCGAGATCGATCGTCTGGCGGTCGCCGGCCAGAGCGCGCCGCAGGCGATCTTCGAGGTGATGGCGAGGGCCGGCGCGCTCACCGCTGCGCAGGACGGCTTGCGCGCGCACTTTGCCGAAGGTCTCGCCGCCTATCGCGCCCGCCGCTTCGACGAGGCCCGCGCCGCCTTCAACGCGGCGCTCGAAGCCGTCCCCGGCGACGGCCCCTCGCGCACGCTGCTGTCCCGGATCGCGCAGTTCGAGGCCGATCCGCCGGGCGAGGGGTGGGACGGCGCCTGGCGGCTGGAGCAGAAGTAGGCCCCGCGCGGGAAAAATTGATTCTACTCGATAACGATGTTCGCCCTGACCTATTTCCCGGGCTTAGGTTGGCCGTCCTTGAGGCGTTTGATGGGGACACGCCGATGACCGAACTTGAGGACAGGCTGGAACGGTTCGAGACGCTCACGGCCGAATGCGAGCTGATCGCCAAGCTCGCCACCGACAGCAGCAAGCGCGAATTCTATCTCAAGCTCGCCGAGCACTATTACCAGCTGGCGCGCGAGACGCGGGCCGCGGTCGCGACCAGCGTGCGGCCTGAAGGCGGCTGCAATCCGATCTTAACATTTGAGACGCATCCTCTGAGGGCGTGAGCGTCGCGATTCGCGATGGGAATGCCGGGGCTCGCTGCAATGCAGCGCGTTCCGGTGATGTTGCTTTGCCGGTGTCTTACAGGGCAATCCCATGCGTCTTCTTGCGGTGCTCATCCTCGCGCTCATGACGGCGGCCTGCAACCAGGAGCAGGACATCACCGGCTCGACCGCAGCCTGCCCGGTGCGGAACTACAGCTCTTACAATCCCCGCGACATGAGCCAGTGCGTGGCCGCCTGCAAGGCGTGCGACCATGGCAACACGGTGACCTGCACCACGTCCTGTACGCTCAAGGGCGCGCACTGAGCTGCCAGGGATCGCCGGTCCTTCGGGCGTCGAGGGGCTGACGGTGTCGGGGCACCGGAACGATTCACATGACATAATCATTGGTAGGAGCAGGCAGGACGCGGAGTCCAATGGGAATGGGTATGCTCGATCCCGGCCGGTTTCTGGTGTCGTGCTCGCAGTGCGACGCATGGCCGATGGCGGCCAACGTCAAACGCTCGAGCTGGTCGGCGTCCCCGAGCGAGGTCCGCTTCGTGTGCCCGCGCTGTCGCCGCGAGGAGACCGCGATCGTCTCCGCCTCGGGCGAGTTGACGCCGATCAGGCGCATCGACATCCCGCCGCGCGAAGTCACTGTGGCCTGGGCCCAGGCGCAGCGCCCGAGAGGCCGCACATAGGCGGCCGGCGCATTGCTCGATCCCGTTCGGGAACCCGGCCGATCGTCGGACGTTTCCGCCCCAACATCACCTATCGAGGCCGGGCGAATGATCAGCGAGCATTTCGACACCCGCACACGGATCAACATGAAGCTGGCGCTGGATCGGATTTGCCGCAATCGCGCCGTGGGTGAGGATCATGCGTTCCGCAAGTCGGTCGCCGAGAACATCATCCGCTGCGCGCTGACAGGCCGGACCGGCATCGGTCAGCTCGTCGATGCCGGCGAGCGGGCGGTGGTCACGACGCGCGCGGCGCGGAAGCCTGTCTGATTGTGTTTGCTCGCGTTTGCAGCTCATCGTTCCACCGGTCGATTGACTCCCCGTATGCTCGCCCCCTAGATTGATCGGTGACGGTTCTCCTCATGGAGATCAAAAGGGAACGTGGTGCGAGATTGTCCCGACGCCGGGATTGTCCCAACGCCACGGCTGCCCCCGCAACTGTAAGCGGTGAATCTTTCGTCATATGCCACTGGGAATCTCGGTCCTGGGAAGGCGACGTCAGGTAACGACCCGCGAGCCAGGAGACCTGCCGTCAGCCGTGGTCACACGCGAAGATGTCGGTCGGGGAGTACAGGCATTAGCTTCACCGGAGCAATCGATCGCTCCGCCGTAGAGCCTCGTTCGCTGTGACGTGCCACTGACGTCATACCGAGGTTACAATTGTGTCCCGTATTGTCTCTGCCGCCAGGCGCCTCAGCGCCGGCCTGTTCGCGCTCGTCTCCCTGCACTCACTCGATCTGTCCACCGCCTTCGCGCAGCAATCGGCATCACCGGATCTGCTGCCTCAGGTCGAGGTTGCATCGCCCAAGCCGGCGGCAGGCGCCGTGCAGTCGCCGCCCTCCCAGCCGAGGTCAAGCCAGCGGCGCGAGCCGCGCCAACCTGCGCTGCCGGTCGTCGCCACGTCCGCAGCCCCAAGCCTCGCATCGCCGCTCGTGATCAGTCCGACCGGCGTTGCGACGCCGGCAGGGCAGGTCGCGAGTTCGATCACCGTCGTGACCGAGAAGGACATCCAGACCCGGCAATATCGCACCGTTCCCGACGTGCTGAACACCGTGCCGGGGCTGAACGTGGTCCAGACCGGCGGTCCGGGCGGACAGAGCTCGGTGTTCATGCGCGGCACCAACTCCAATCACACCAAGGTGTTCGTCGACGGCATCGACGTCGGCGATCCCTCGACGCCGAACGGCGCCTTCGATTTCGCGCATCTGTTGACCGCCGACATCCAGCAGCTCGAAGTGCTGCGAGGTCCGCAGAGCGGCCTCTACGGCTCGGACGCGATCGGCGGCGTGATCTCGATCGTGACCCGGAAAGGCGAGGGGCCGCCGCGCGCGACCGCCTCGATCGAGACCGGATCGTTCAACACCTTCAACCAGACCGCGGGCCTCAGCGGCGCGCAGGACAATTTCAACTATGCGCTCAGCGTCGCGCATTTCCATGCCGGCGACGTCCCGGTCACGCCGCTGCAACTGCTGCCGCCGGGACAGAAGGCCAACGGCAACAACTACGACAACATGACCTACTCGACCAAGCTCGGGCTCGACATCAACGAGAACTGGTCGGTCAACAGCGTGGTCCGTTACACCGATGCGACGCTCCTCTTCACCGGCGACGGCGGCTTTCCCAGCGTGCCGAACGCGACGCAGACCCGGCACGGCGTGCATCAGCTCTTCAATCGCCACGAGGCGGTCTGGTCGGTGCTCGACGGTCGCATCAAGAGCTATTTCGCCGTGAATTACGCCAATCTGCGCAGCGACGATATCGGCCCGGCCGACCTCGTCTCGACCATCACGACCGGCGAGCGCATCAAGTATGACTGGCACAGCGTCGTCGCGCTGGCGCGGGGCAACAATCTGGTGTTCGGCGCCGAGCAGCAGACCGAGCGGATCGACACCACCGGCTTTGCGGTCGAGAACGGCAACAAGGCCGGCTTCATCGAACTGCAGTCGGAATTCGCAAAACGCTTCTTCCTGGTCGCCAATATCCGCAACGATCACAACGACCAGTTCGGCGAGCACGCGACCTACCGCGTCGCGCCGGTGCTGATCGTGCCTGTGACCGAGACCAAGCTGAAGGCGAGCTACGGCACCGGCTTCAAGGCACCGACGCTCAGCGAGCTCTACCAGAACTTTCCCGATTTCGGCTTCTTCGGCAATCCAAACCTGAAGCCGGAGCAGAGCGAAGGCTACGATGTCGGCTTCGAGCAGCCGCTGTTCGACGACCGCATCAGGTTCGGCTCGACCTACTTCCACAACAGCATCACCAACCTCATCACCACCAACGCGACCTTCACGTCCTACGCCAACGTGAATCTCGCCACGACCGAGGGCACCGAGAGCTTCGTCTGGGCGCAAATCACCGAGCGTTTTGGCATCCGCGCCGATTACACGTTCACCCGCGCCGTCGATGCCGGCACCGGATTGCAGTTGCTGCGCCGGCCGAAGGAAAAGTGGAGCGCGACCGCGACCTGGAAACCGATCGATCCGCTCACGCTGTCGGCGACCGTGCTTCATGTCAGCGACTGGCGCGACGTCACGCGGGACGGATCGGTGTCGGGCATCACGGCGCCCGGCTACACGCTCGTCAATCTGCGCGGAGACTATGCGCTCAACGACCAGGTCAAGCTGTTCGCGCGGGTCGATAATCTCTTCAACACGCACTACCAGAATCCGACCGGCTTCCTCGCGCCCGGGCTCGGTGTGTTCGGCGGCATCCGCATGGCGAGCTTTGGCGTAAGATAGCAGGGATCATGGGAGCCATCGCATGACGACAGCCGATCCGCGCATGGACTTGCTCGCAGGCCAGCTTGCCGATGCCGAGGCCGGCTGGAGCATCGGCACATTCGGGGCCATCGCCGAGTTCACGCGTGAGCCCGGCGAGGCCTTCGACATGGAGCGGTCTCGCGACAGGGCCAGTGTCGTGACGGACAAGGGCGGGATACGCATCGTGTCCCATCCCGACCTGCGCCTGATTGCGTCGGAGTCGCCGACCACCGAGAGCTGGAGCCATCGCGTCGCACTCTGCCTCCCGTATGAGGCGAGTGCGATGTGCAGGCGCACGGAGTTGACCGAAATCGGCCCGGACCGCGAGGCACTGCGCCGACGGGATCGCGATGGCATCCTGTTCGATCTTGGCCTTGGCGCGTTGCAGATCGACGCCTGCATCCGGGTCGGCGACGCCGACGCCGTCGCCGCATTGAGGCGCCGCACGGGCCGATCCGTGTTCGCAGCCGAAAGCGACGTCATGCGGATCATCTTCGCCGCCGATCCGCACCGCGTTTTCATCAGCAGGATGGGGCGGGCCGAAGTGTTCCAGCCGATCCCGCCGCCGGGCGGGCGAAGCCCCGACGGCCCGCACACCCATGTCCTGCCAAAATTGCTCGCGCATGGCCGCACCCATGCTGCGACCGAGCCGCTGCCCGAGGGCTGGATTCCTTGTGCGCATCTCTATCCGGCCCATCCGCTCCGCGATCAGCTCGGCCGCAAGCGCGGGTTTCGTCCGGACCATCACGCTGCCTTTCAGGCCGTGCTCGAACGCTACGGGCTGCCGGAGCTGACGGCATTCAAGCGGAGTGTTGTCGAGGCCGTGGCGGCCGGCCGGGGACCTGAGACGGTGACGGTCCCGTCCGATCGCACGGCGCGCGCCAACATCCGGGTGGCCGTGCGGCAGTTGCTGGAGCTGGAACCGCGCGCGGCGGCACTCGCGGCCTGGCTGGCCGTGTACGACCCGCGCGATCCTCCCGAGACCGAAGACCCCATGGAGGCCCTTCACTGAGCCAGACGTGCTGCCGTGTTCCCGCAAAGATGTGCTACAAATCCCACAAGGAGATCGTTCCATGACTGTCACTATCCTGCCGCCCCATGCCGACCGTTTTCGCCTTCACCCGGTCGCGCCGCGCCTTGCGCCGATGTTCGGCTTTGCGCTGCTGACGGTGTCATGCGCGCTCGCGAGCTTCGCGCTCGCCTGCGCAACGCCGTTTGCGGCCTTCGCGGTCGTCGCGGCCGCGATGCTGCCGCTGCGACCGGCGCTGCTCGTCGTCACCGGCGCGTGGCTCGTGAACCAGTGCATCGGCTTCGGCGCGCTGCACTATCCGATCGATGGCAGCACGATCGCCTGGGGTTTTGTGATCGGCGCTGCTGCCCTTGTCGCGACCGCGGCCTCATCGGCCGTTCTTCGTATGCTGCCGCAGGGCCGCACGCCGTTGATGCTGGCGATCACATTCGTCGCCGCCTACGCGGCCTATGAGCTCGTGCTGCTCGCCGCGACGCCGGTCCTCGGCGGAGAGGGCGCCTTCACCGCGGCCATCGTGGCGCGGATCGGACTGACCAGCGCGGTCTGGCTCGCCGGCCTCGTCGCCGCCTGCGAGATCGTCCGCCTGGCCGATCCGTTCAGGCGCAAGGGAGCGATGTCGGCCTGAGCGCCATCGCGTTCCGCTTTGGCGTAGCCCGGGTGAGCGCAGCGATACCCGGGACCGCTGTAGCTGGTGGCAAGACCCGGATGTCGCTTCGCTCATCCGGGCTACAGACTACGAGACCTTGCGTTGCCCGACGGGCAAAACACCCCCGCGATCGGTCAAGCCGCTCACGCGAAAATATTCCACTTTACCGAAATTCGGAATTGCCGTATGTGTCGCCCATCCCGGCTCATCCTTGAGGGGCGATCATGTGGTCGTCATTTTCGCGAGCCGGGCTTGCGGTGGACGCGGCAGCGTCGGGCGCGAGAGGTTAAGGGCAGGGCGGATTGCTCTCCGTGAGCCCAATACTTCGTGCGGACGAACGGCGCTGACAGGTTCGTCTCGCCAGCAGGTTTCCGGCTCCGTCGACAGGGCTGGAAAAACCGCGGCGAAATGGCGGGCCGTGCGTACGGCAAAACCGTGTGGTCCTGACCGTCGTTGCTACGGTCAAGCTCTTGCGGAGGCGGCAGTCGCGTCAACCGGCGCGGTGCTGGTGAATTCCGCGAAGGCGAGGGAGGCCAAAACGAACTCGGCTCCCGGGAGAGCACGGCATAAGCCGTCCAACCACTGCGCAGGGAAGGCCGAGTGATTGGCTACACCTGTATGCTGCTGTGCGGTTTCTCCTGCGTGTGCTTTTCGCGCAGCGGACCGCGGGTGCCAGGTCAGCACCCGGCCTTCCCTGCGCCCTCTTGGTCAAGAGGGTGGAGCGACGAAGCAAAGCTCGGGCGAAATGCGCCGCGAGGCTGCGAAGGCGTGTCTGCAACCACACACTCGCTGTCATCGCCCGCGAAGGCGGGCGATCCAGTATTCCAGAGACGGCTGTGATTGAGCCGAGAGGCCGCGGCGTACTGGATTCCCCGCCTTCGCGGGGAATGACAGTTGTATTTGGAGGACGAAGCCGCTGCACCTTGCTCCGTCATTGCGAGCGCAGCGAAGCAATCCAGAGTGTTTCCGCGGAGGGATTCTGGATTGCTTCCTCCTTCGCTAAAGCTTCGGCGGACAAGTCGCTGCGCTCGCAATGACTTGGTTGGATCCAGCACGCTCAAATCCTTCACCGTCATCCCCGCGCAATGGCGAAGCCATTGGAGGTGCTCGTTCTGCGACGCAGGACGAGCCTCGAAGGATGACGGGGCCGGCAATCTGAGGGCGCGACTCAGTTGAGGCGCGCTCCCTCCGTGAGGCTGCGCCGGGGCGCGCCGGACCCGCCGCAAAATCTGAAGTTGTGGATTGTCATCTTCGTGAGGGTATCTCAGTAAGCCGACCCGTGTCTTCCCGGTAACGATTGTGCTGTTCACGCAACACTCCTTCCGGATTAAGCCCTCATCGCCAGCCGTTCGCATCACCGCCGCTTTTTAGCCACACCCGAACATGAATAAAATCACTCTAATGTTTTAGGGACAGCGGCGGTCCTCGAGGCGAACGGGAAATCCCAAGGTCGATTCAAATCTTGGCTCTGATTTTTCGGGTCTGAAAGGGTTGGCCGGGGAAACTGGTTTGCGATGGACGCGAAGAGCAACATCAAGCAGAGGCTGCCGAGCCGTCACGTGACGGAAGGCCCTTCGCGCGCGCCCCATCGGTCCTACTTCTACGCCATGGGGCTGACCACGGAGCAGATCCACCAGCCCTTCGTCGGCGTCGCCTCCTGCTGGAATGAAGCCGCCCCCTGCAACATCTCCCTGATGCGCCAGGCGCAGGCGGTGAAGAAGGGCGTCGCGCATGCCGGCGGCACCCCCCGCGAATTCTGCACCATCACCGTCACCGACGGCATCGCCATGGGCCATGACGGTATGCGCTCCTCGCTGCCGTCGCGCGAATGCATCGCCGACTCCGTCGAGCTGACCGTCCGCGGCCATGCCTATGACGCCCTTGTTGGCCTTGCCGGCTGCGACAAGTCGCTGCCGGGCATGATGATGGCGATGGTGCGCCTCAACGTGCCCTCGATCTTCATCTATGGCGGCTCGATCCTGCCCGGCAATTTCCGCGGGCAGCAGGTTACCGTGCAGGACATGTTCGAGGCCGTCGGCAAGCATTCGGTCGGCGCCATGTCGGACGAGGATCTCGACGAGATCGAGCGCGTGGCGTGCCCCTCGGCGGGTGCCTGCGGCGCGCAGTTCACCGCCAACACCATGGCGACTGTTTCGGAAGCCATCGGCCTGGCGCTGCCTTACTCGGCCGGCGCTCCGGCACCGTATGAAATCCGCGACGCCTTCTGCATGACCGCAGGCGAGCAGGTGATGGAGCTGATCGCCCAAAACCTCCGGCCGCGCGACATCGTCACCCGCAAGGCTTTGGAGAACGCCGCCGCCGTTGTCGCGGCCTCCGGCGGCTCGACCAATGCTGCGCTGCACCTGCCGGCGATCGCGCACGAGTGCGGCATCAAGTTCGACCTGTTCGACGTCGCCGAAATCTTCAAAAAGACACCTTATGTCGCGGATTTGAAGCCGGGCGGCCGTTATGTCGCCAAAGACATGTTTGAAGTAGGTGGCATCCCGCTTCTGATGAAGACGCTGCTCGACAACGGATTTCTCCACGGCGACTGCATTACGGTCACCGGTCGAACGATCGCCGAAAACCTCAAGAGCGTGAAGTGGAATCCGCACCAGGATGTGGTGCACCCGGCAGACAAGCCGATCACCGTCACTGGTGGTGTGGTGGGTCTGAAGGGCAATTTGGCGCCAGAAGGTGCGATCGTGAAAGTCGCGGGAATGTCCAACCTCAAGTTTACCGGTCCGGCCAGGTGCTTCGACCGGGAGGAGGATGCTTTCGAGGCGGTCCAGAAGCGCACCTACCGCGAAGGCGAAGTCATCGTGATCCGCTACGAGGGCCCCAAGGGCGGCCCAGGCATGCGGGAAATGCTCCAGACCACCGCGGCGCTGACCGGACAGGGCATGGGCGGCAAGATCGCGCTCATCACCGACGGCCGCTTCTCCGGCGCCACCCGCGGCTTCTGCATCGGCCATGTCGGGCCGGAAGCCGCCATTGGCGGGCCGATCGGGCTGCTTGAGGATGGTGACATCATCGAGATCGATGCGGACGCCGGTACCCTTAACGTAAAATTGAGCGACCAGGAGCTTGCCCAGCGCAAGACCAAATGGAGCGCTCGCGCGACTAACCACACGACGGGCGCGCTCTGGAAATATGCTCAGCAGGTTGGACCAGCGGTCGGGGGGGCAGTCACCCATCCCGGCGGTGCGCACGAGAAACAGTGTTATGCGGACATCTAGGCGTGCCATTGTTGCGTTTGTGTTGGGGGCCGGTGCTCTGGCCGCGCCGGCGCTCGCCTTCGACGGCGCGCCGGTCAACCAGAAGGACGCGACCATCCCTGTCGTGACCACGTTGCCGGGGGCCGCGGGTGCGGTGCGCAGCAAGGTGCCGCCGGCGACCCAGGAAACCTCGCTCAGCGCCCTGCAATATGCCGCCGAGGGCGGCCATCCGATCGCGCAGTGGAAGCTCGGCCGCATGTACGCCAATGGCGACGGCGTGGCCCAGGACGACGTGCGCGCCTTCGAATATTTCAGCCGGATCGCCAACGCGCATGCCGAGGACAGCCCCTCGGCGCCGCAGGCGCAGATCGTGGCCAATGCCTTCGTCGCGCTCGGCCGCTACTATCTCAGCGGCATCCCGAATTCGAAGATCAAGCCGGACCAGGACCGGGCGCGGGAGATGTTCTCCTATGCGGCCTCCTATTTCGGCAATGCGGATGCCCAGTACGATCTGGCCCGGCTGTACCTGAAGACGCCGGACGCCTCGCGCGAGGATTTCCGCTATGGCGCGCGCTGGCTCGGGCTCGCCGCGCAGAAGGGCCAGCACGAGGCCCAGGCGCTGCTCGGCCAGATGCTGTTCAACGGCGACCGTCTGCCGCGGCAGGCCGCGCGTGGGCTGATGTGGCTGACGCTGGCGCGCGACAGTGCCGGTGCCGAGGAGACCTGGATCAAGGAAAGCTACAACCGCGCCTTCGCCAAGGCCTCCGACGACGACCGCGCCATGTGCCTGCAAATGCTGGAACAATGGGTGCAAGGCCGCCGGGAGTGATCCCCAGGAGGCGGCATTACGCCGCCTCGAGATCCAGATCCGCCCATACCGGAACGTGGTCCGACGGCTTCTCCCAGCCGCGGACATAGCTGTCGATGCCGACATTGGCGAGCTTATCGCTGGCCTGCGGCGACAGCAGCAGATGGTCGATGCGCAGCCCCTGGTTCTTCTGCCAGGCGCCGGCCTGGTAATCCCAGAAAGTGTAGAGTCCCGGCTCGTCGGTCACGGCCCGCAAGGCATCGGTCAGGCCGAGGCCGAGCAGGGACTGAAAACTCTCCCGCGTCTCGGCCTTGAACAGGGCGTCCTCAGTCCAGGCGGCAGGATTGGAGACGTCGCGGGCATGCGGAATGACGTTGAAGTCGCCGGCGAGGATCAGCGGCTCCTCGGTCTTGAGGCGCTCCTTCGAATATTCAAGAAGTCGCGACATCCATTTGAGCTTGTAGGGATATTTCTCGGTCCCGACCGGATTTCCATTGGGCAGATAGAGGCAGGCGATACGCAGCACGCCGGACTTGAGCGTCACCACGCCCTCGAGGAAGCGGGCATGCGCATCCTCGTCGTCGCCAGCCAACCCTGACTTGGTCTCGCCGAAGCGGAGCTTCGAGAGCAGGGCGACGCCGTTGAACGTCTTCTGCCCGTGCGTGACCACGTTGTAGCCGAGCGCCTCGATCTCCAGGCGCGGGAACGCCTCATCGACGCATTTGATCTCCTGGAGGCAGACGATGTCCGGCTGACACTCCTTCAGCCAGGACAGGAGCAGGTCGATCCGCTGCCGGACCGAGTTGACGTTCCAGGTGGCTACTCTGATGGGCATTTCGACGGCTCCGGGCAGGGGCACCCGTTAGAACAAAATGCAAACGCCCCCGTCAAGGACGCCGCAAAATCTCCCACAAAATTAACCCGGCTTAAGCGGGTCGCAGGCCATTGATACGGAAAAGGTTCCATGGATGGGTTGGCGGGTCGAAACTTCACAACGAGCTGAGCCGCGCGACGGGCTGGTCGGCGCGTTCCTGTATTGGCTCGGCGGCTTCGAGATCGAGGACGGCCTGACCGCCGATCTCAGCGAGCGCGAGCTCAGCCGGATCCGCGCCAAGCAGATCGACGCGGTGACGCGGCTGATCCCGGTGACGATGGCCGTCACCATGCTCAACGTCCCCATCGTGCTGATCCTGTTCTGGGGCAGGGGCTGGAACGGCTTCCTCGCAATCTGGGGTCTGACGCTCGCTGCCACCGCCTCGCTCGCGGTCCGTTCGTGGCGGCGCTCGTACCGGAACCCGCCGCAGGAGGCTTCGCCCCGCGCCGCACGGCATATGCTGCGGCAGGCGTTCTTCCTCGCCGCGATCTGGGCCACGCTGCCACTCGCGCTGTTCAGCCACATCGAGCCGACCAGCCAGCTGATCCTGGCCTGCCTGATGGTCGGCGTGATGTCCGGCGGCGCCTTCACGCTCTCGACCTTCCCGCGCGCCGGCCTCGTCTATCTCGCCACGATGACGGTCGGCTGCGCCGGCGCGCTGCTATTGTGCGGCGCCGGGCCGTATCTGGTGACCTCGGGGTTCCTGCTGCTGTTCGCGTTCTTCATGGCGCGCAACATCGTCTCGCAAGGCAACCTGTTCCTCGGCAATCTCAAGGCCCAACTCGAGCTCGAACGGCAGACCGAGATCATCTCGCTGCTGCTGAAGGATTTCCAGGAGAACGCCAGCGACTGGCTGTGGCAGACCGATGCCGAGGGACACCTGGTCGACGTGCCCGAGCGCTTCGCCGATGTCGCGCAGCTGCCGCTTCCGCTGCTAAAGGGCTCGCATTTCGCCGACGTGCTCGACATGCTCTGCCCCGAGGACAAGGGCGCGGCCTACAACATCGTCGGCCTGATGGAACATGCCGAGCCGCTGCACGAGATGAACCTCAAGGTCGTTGCCGGCGGCGAGGCGCGGCTGTGGTCGCTGACAGCGAAGCCGGCCTACGACCGCGACGGCCAGTTCCTCGGCTATCGCGGCTTCGGCCGCGACGTGACCGAGCGCTGGCGCGCGGAAAAGGCCGAGGCCGAGAGCCGCGCCAAGTCCGACTTCCTCGCCGTGATGAGCCACGAGATCCGGACGCCCATGAACGGCGTGCTCGGGCTTGCCAGCATGCTGCTCGAAACCAAGCTCGATCCGGAGCAGCGCGAGGCCGTCACCACGATCCGCGAGTCCGGCGACAATCTGCAGCGCATCCTCAACGACATCCTCGATCTGTCCAAGCTCGAGGCCGGCCGCTTCGCATTCGAGGCGATCGACTTCGCACCGCAGGCGCTGGTCGAGACGGTCGCGACCGTCGTGCGCGCGAGCGCCAAGAGCAAGGGGCTCACGGTCAAGGTCGAGCTCGATCCCAACCTGCCGCCGACGCTGCGCGGCGACGTCGCGCGCATCCGGCAGGTGCTGCTCAACCTCGCGTCCAACGCGGTGAAGTTCACCGACGAAGGCGAGGTGACGATCTCGGCCACCTGCCAGGCGCGGCGCGACCTGCTGGCGACCGTCGAATGGACCGTCACGGACAGCGGCATCGGCATCGCCCCCGAAAAACTCGGCCAGCTGTTCAGCGATTTCGCCCAGGCCGACGCCTCGATCAGCCGGCGCTTCGGCGGCACCGGGCTTGGGCTTGCGATCTCCCGGCGCATCATCGAGCAGATGGGCGGCACGATCGGCGTCACCTCGACGCCGGGCGAGGGCTCGACTTTCCGCTTCACGCTGGTGCTGCCCTGGAGCCAGGCGCCGGTATCAGACCAGGCGGCCGGCCGCGACGAGGCCGACGAGCTCAAGGTGCGTATCGCCGAACTCGACCGGCCGTTGAAGGTGCTGGTCGCCGAGGACGATGCCGTCAACCGCATGGTTGTGAGCAAGATGCTCGGTGCCTTCGATGTCGAGCTGCGCGTCGTCACCGACGGCGTCGAGGCCGTCGCGGCGGCCTCGGAGGGCGATTACGATGCCGTGCTGATGGACGTGCGCATGCCCGACATGGACGGTCTTGCGGCAACCCGGGCGATCCGCGCGCAAGGCGACCGCTTCGAGGCCCTGCCGATCATCGCGCTCACCGCCAACGCCTTCCCTGAAGACGTCAGGATCTGCCGCGAGGCGGGCATGTCGGACTTTCTGGCAAAGCCGCTGCGCAAGCCCGCGCTGGTCGCGGCATTGCTGCGGGCGCTAAACCACGTGTCGTCGGACGACGCGCCGCTTCAGCCGGAGCTGATGCCGGCCGAGGTTGAGTGGACCGAGGAAGAACGGCAGATCACCGGCGCGTAGGCGCTCAGATCGAGAAGCTGGTCCCGCAGCCGCAGGACGCCGTCGCGTTGGGATTGTTGACGCGGAACGAGGCGCCGATCAGGTCATCGACGAAATCGACCTGCGACCCCGCCAGGAACGGCTGGGAGGCGGAATCGACCAGCACCACCGCACTGTCCTGCTCGATCACGAGATCGTCGTCGGTGCGGTCGCGGTCGATATCGAACTTGTACTGAAAGCCGGAACAGCCGCCGCCCTCGACCGAGATGCGCAGCATCGCGCCTGACCCTTCGCCCTTGAGTATCTCCCCAATCCGGCGTGCGGCCCGGTCACTGATGGTCACGGCAGTCATCATTTCTGGTCTCCGATCGTCGGCGGCGTCATACCAAGGTTACTTGCCCAATTCATTTGGTATCCCGCATCCGGCATAGTTAAGTGCCACCATACGCAGAATCAAATGGATAGGGACTAAATTCGCCGTGTCCGTCGGAATGGCAGCCCCCCACGCGCCCTATGCCTGCGACCCCGATCGCAGCCGCGGCCGGCTGGTCGCCGAGCCGCCGAGCCGGACCCGCAGCCCGTTCCGCCGGGATTGCGACCGGGTGATCCACTCCACCGCGTTCCGCCGCCTCAAATACAAGACCCAGGTCTTCGTGTTCCACGAGGGCGACCATTATCGAACCCGGCTGACCCATTCGCTCGAGGTGGCTCAGATTGCCCGGGCGCTGGCCCGGCAGCTCGGGCTCGACGAGGACCTCACGGAAACCCTGGCGCTCGCGCACGATCTCGGCCATCCGCCGTTCGGGCATGCCGGCGAGCGGGCGCTGGATGCCTGCCTGAAGAAGTTTGGTGGCTTCGATCACAATGCCCAGGCCTTGCGCGTGGTCGCGGCGCTGGAGCACCGCTATCCCGAATTCGACGGCCTGAACCTGACCTGGGAGTCGCTGGAGGGCATCGTCAAGCACAACGGCCCGCTGACCGATCGCAGCGGCGCACCGGTCGGGCACTATCGCGAGCATGGCATTCCCGTCGGCATCGCCGACTACATCAAGGTCTACGATCTCGAATTGTGGAGCTTCGCCTCGCTCGAAGCACAAGTCGCGGCGATCGCAGACGACATCGCTTATGACGCCCACGACATCGACGACGGCCTGCGTGCCGGCCTGTTCGATCTCGACGATCTCAAGGTAATGCCGCTCACGGCCGAGATCATTGCCGAAACCTCGGCACATTATCCCGATCTCGAAGATGTCAGGCGCGGCGCCGAGCTGGTGCGCGAGCTGATCTCGCACCTGATCGGCGCGGTGTTTGCGGAGGCGCAGAAGAACCTTGCCGCCACCCAGCCGCAATCGGCCCAGGACGTGCGCCAGCAGAGCCGGGCCCTGATCGCGTTTCCCGCTGACGTCGCGGAGGAGGAGGCCGCCATCAAGCGCTTCCTCTACCAGCACATGTACCGCCACAAGCGGGTGATGCGGGTGATGGGGGAGGCCGAACAGATCCTGTTCGACTTGTTCGCGAAATATTTGAAATCGCCGGCCGAGCTGCCGCCGGAATGGCTGCTGGGAGCGGAGGCGGATAATGAGGGCGACCGGGCCCGGCGGATCGGCAATTTCATTGCCGGAATGACCGACCGTTTCGCCCTGACCGAGCATCAGCGGCTCTTTGACTCGACCCCGGATTTGCGTTAGGCGGCGGCCATGCCCGACACATCCTCATCCCTGCACCTGTTCGCTGACGTGCTCGCACGCGTGCACGCCGCCTGCCGCGCGCTCGCGGCGGATGCCAGCTGGCCCGAGGACATCGATTTCTCGCGCGTGGTGGTCGAGCCTCCGCGCGACGCCTCCCATGGCGACATGGCGACCAACGCCGCCATGGTGCTTGCGAAAGAGGCAAAGGCAAAGCCCCGCGATCTCGCCGAGCAGATCGCCGAGCGGCTGCGGGCCGATGCGCTGATCGCCAAGGTCGACGTCGCCGGCCCCGGCTTCATCAATTTGACGCTGAAGCCCGCCGCCTGGGCCGAGGCGCTGCGCACGGTGCTGCGCGAGGGCGCCGATTACGGTCGCGTCCGCGGTGGCTCCAAGGTCAATGTCGAATATGTCTCGGCCAATCCGACCGGGCCGATGCATGTCGGCCATTGCCGCGGCGCCGTGTTCGGCGACGCGCTGGCGAGCCTGCTCCAGTTCGGCGGCCACGACGTCACCCGCGAATATTACATCAACGATGCCGGCGCCCAGGTCGACGTGCTCGCGCGTTCCGCCTTCCTGAGGTACCGCGAGGCGCTGGGCGAGGATATCGGCGCGATTCCGGAAGGATTCTATCCCGGCGACTACCTCAAGCCGGTTGGGCAGGCGCTCGCTAAGGAGTTTGGCGACAAGCTCCGCGCGATGAACGAGGCCGAATGGCTTCCGACCGTGCGTGCCAAGGCGATCGCGATGATGATGGACGAGATCAGGGACGATCTCGCCGCCCTCAATATCCGCCACGACGTGTTCTTCTCGGAGCGCTCGCTGATCGAGAACGGCAACAACAAGGTCGCCGAGACCATCGACTTCCTGCGCGCCAAGGGCGACATCTACGAAGGCCGCCTGCCGCCGCCGAAGGGGGCGCCGGTCGAGGATTGGGAAGACCGCGAGCAGCTGCTGTTCAAGGCGACCGCCTACGGCGACGACGTCGATCGTCCGCTGATCAAGTCGGACAATTCCTACACCTACTTCGCCTCCGACATCGCCTATCACAAGAACAAGTTCGACCGTGGCTTTGCGGAGATGATCGACGTCTGGGGCGCCGACCATGGCGGCTACATCAAGCGGATGCAGGCGGCGGTGAAGGCGACGACCTCCGGCAAGGGCGCGCTCGACGTCAAGATCGTCCAGCTCGTGAAGCTGCTGCGTAATGGCGAGCCGGTGAAAATGGGCAAGCGGGCCGGCAACTTCGTCACCTTGCGTGAGGTGGTGGATGAAGTCGGCCAGGACGCCGTCCGCTTCATGATGCTCTACCGCAAGAACGACGCCGTGCTGGATTTCGATCTTGCCAAGGTCATCGAGCAGTCGCGCGACAACCCGGTGTTCTACGTCCAGTACGGCCACGCCCGGGGCCACTCGATCTTCCGCAATGCGCGGGCCGAGGTGTTCCCGGACCTGCCGGATGATACCGCCAAGCGCACTGCCTGGCTCGGCGAGTCGGCCGTGGAGCAGCTGTCGGACCCCGTCGAGCTCGAACTTCTCAAGCGCCTCGCAATTTATCCGCGGATGCTGGAAGCCGCCGCCGCGGCCCATGAGCCGCACCGGATTGCCTTTTATCTCTATGACTTAGCGAGCGAATTTCACGCACTTTGGACGAAGGGGCGCGATTTGCCCTATTTACGCTTCATTATCAATAATGATGCAGATCTAACAAAGGCGCGACTGGCCATGGTCCAGGGCGTCGTCTCGGTTCTGGCATCGGGCCTCGCCATCCTCGGCGTCCATGCCCCGGACGAGATGCGGTAGTTTGGGGCGAACTACTTAAGGGGATTGTGGGGGTAACCGGCAGAAGCCGGACCGCTGAGACTTGGTTGACAGCCTTGTGGGTCGAAAGCCGTGCCTTGGTCGAGGGGCGCGCGGCTTTCCCGAAGGGACGCATCATCACGATGGCCGAACGATATCAGGACAGACCGTTTCCTTCCGATGACTATGGTCGCGGCGGCGATCAGCATGGGAAGGCGGAAAATGATCCCTTGGCCGAGCTCGCCCGTCTGATCGGGCAGACGGATCCGTTTGCAGCGCAGGGGCGGCCCGCTGCGCGCCCGCCGGCGGTGCCGGCGCCCGCCCAAGGCCATCAGGAAGACGATTATCGCCAGGACGACTACCAGCAGGACTATGCCGAGGCCCCGTCGGCTCCGCCCGGGCCGCCCTCATGGATGCGGCGCGCCAACGTGCAGCCGCAGCCGGCACCCGCGCCGGAGCCCGACTATCCCGTCTCCGTAAACGCGGTTCATCCGTTGCATCGCTATTCAGCTCAGCCGACCGCGCCCGAGCCTGACTTCCATCAGCCGCAGGCCTATCAGGATCACGCTTATCAGGATCAGCCTTATCAAGCTCAGGCTTATCAGCAGGATCAGGCCTATCAGGAGCCATACACGCAGCCCGATCCGTCGCGCTACGACGATGCGCTCTACGGCAAGCTGGAGGCGGGCGAGCAGAACTATCAGCGCGATCCGGCCTATCCGGACGATCCCTACGCATTCCAGAGCGACTATCCCGAGGCCGATCTCGACGAGCCGAAGAAGCAGCGCGGCGGCATGATGATGGTCGCGGCGATCCTCGCGCTCGCCGTGGTCGGGACCGGCGCGGCCTTCGCCTACAAGACCTATGTCGGTTCGCCCCGCAGCGGCGAGCCGCCGGTCATCAAGGCCGACAACACGCCGACCAAGATCGTGCCCGCGCCGACGGATTCCTCGGCCAAGGTGCCGGATCGCATGGTCGTCGGCGATGGCACCGAGAAGATCGTGCCGCGCGAGGAAGCGCCTGTCGACGTCAACGCCAAGGCGGGCGGTCCCCGCGTGGTGTTCCCGCCGCTTAACCCGAATGCGAATCCGCCGCCGGTGGCGAGCGTCTCGCCGTCCACGATCCCGCCGTCGAGCGCGGGTCCGATTCCGAGCAACGGCACGCTGCCGAACAATTCGCCGCGCGCGATCCGGACTGTGGCCGTAAGGGGCGATCAGACCGATAGCGCCGCGCCGCAATCGGCCGCTGCCGCAAAGCCGGCAACTGCAACTCCGCCGAAGCCGGTCGCCGCACCGGCTGCACCGGCCGCGCCGCGCACGCCGCCGACCTCGGCCAATGCCAGCGCCAACCAGCCGCTCTCGCTGGCACCGCAATCGGCGCCCGCAGCCGAGCCGCCGCAGCGGATGGCGGCGACCAACCCGACGCAGCTCGCGCCCGCCAGCAGCGGCGGTGGCGGCTACGTTGTGCAGGTCTCCTCGCAGCAGACCGAGGACAGCGCCGCCGCGTCGTACCGGGTGCTTCAGAGCAAATATGGCAGCGTGCTCGGATCGCGCTCGCCGGTGATCAAGCGGGTCGATCTCACCGACAAGGGCAAGGGAATCGTCTATCGCGCCTTCGCCGGGCCCTATGGCTCGGCCGAGGAAGCGACGCAGGCTTGCAACAGCCTCAAGTCCGCTGGCCTGTCGGCCTGCTTCGTCCAGAGGAATTAACGGCCGATTCCTTGACCCCCTCGCGGGGCAGGGTTAATCGGCCCTTATGAGCACGCGGGCCTTCATTACCGGCGTATCCGGAACGGAACTGACCGCCGCCGAGCGGGAGTTTATCCGTGCTGAGCGCCCATGGGGCTTCATCCTCTTCAAGCGCAACATCGCCACGCCGGCTCAAGTTGCTGCATTGGTTGCAGAATTGCGAGCGGTTGCGAATGCGCCCGACGCTCCCGTCCTGATCGATCAGGAGGGCGGACGGGTGCAGCGACTGGGCCCGCCGCACTGGCCGGTCTATCCGCCGGGCGCGGTATTCGCGAATCTGTACGACAGTGATTCGGCGCTCGGGCTCACCGCGGCGCGCCTCAGTGCGCGGCTGATCGCGGCCGATCTCGCCGACCTCGGCATTAACGTGGATTGCTTGCCGCTGGCTGACGTGCCGGTGCCGGGCGCCGATGCCGTCATCGGGAACCGTGCCTATGGCACCGAACCCGGCAAGGTCGCAGCAATCGCGCGCGCGGTGACCGAGGGCCTGGAGCAGGGCGGCGTGCTGCCGGTCCTCAAGCACATTCCCGGCCATGGCCGCGCCACCGCCGATACCCATTTCAAACTGCCGACCGTCGACACGCCCAGAGATGAACTGGAGCGGACCGATTTCGCGGCGTTCAAGCCGCTGGCGGACCTGCCGATGGCCATGACTGCACATGTTGTGTTTAGCGCGGTCGACCCCGCCCATCCGGCGACGACATCTGCGACAATGATTGCTCAGGTGATTCGCGGCGCAATCGGGTTCCAGGGTTTGTTAATGAGTGATGACGTGTCGATGAACGCGCTCGCGGGAAGCATCGCCGATCGGACGCGCGCCCTCTTCGCGGCCGGCTGCGACATTGCTCTGCATTGCAACGGCAACATCGAGGAGATGCGCGAGGTCGCCGGCCAGACGCCTGAACTGTCCGGCAAGGCGCTGGAGCGGGCGACAGCCGCGCTCGCGGCGCGCAAGGCGCCGCAGCCATTCGACCGGGCGGCCGCGCGCACTGAGCTGGACGCATTGATCGCACGGACAAGCACGGCATCCGCATGACCGCAGAAATCCTATCGTTTGAAACCGGGCGGCCCGCAGAGCTCGCCGAGGGCGAGCCGGCGTTGGTGGTGGACGTCGAGGGCTATGAAGGCCCGCTCGACCTCCTGCTCGCGTTGGCGCGGCAGCAGAAGGTCGATCTCGCCAAGATCTCGATCCTGGCGCTGGCCGACCAGTATCTCCACTTCATCGAAGCCGCGCGAAAGATCCGGCTGGAGCTTGCTGCCGATTATCTCGTGATGGCGGCGTGGCTCGCCTTCCTGAAGTCGCGCCTGCTGCTGCCGGAACCGCCGAGCGCGGAAGGCCCGAGCGCCGAAGAGATGGCGACCGCGCTTGCCAACCGGCTGCGCCGGCTGGAAGCCATTCGCGAAGCCGCCAACCGGTTGATGAACCGGCCGCAATTGCAGCGCGATATCTTCCCGCGCGGCGAGCCCGAACAGATCGCCGAGATCAAGCATCCGAAATACACCGCGACGCTGTACGACCTGCTCACCGCCTATGCCGCACAGCGCCAGTCGCGTGTGCTGGCGAGCGTGCATCTGGCCAAGCGTACGGTGTGGTCGCTCGCCGAGGCGCGCGCCACGCTGGAACGGCTGGTCGGCAGCATCAGCGAGCAAGATGACTGGGGCGTGCTCGACGACTTCCTGATCCGGCACGTCGCCGATCCGACGCAGCGGGCGACGGTGTTCGCCTCGAGCTTCGCCGCCGCGCTTGAGCTGGTGCGGGAAGGTCAGCTTGAGCTGAACCAGAAAGAGGCGTTCGCGCCCATCTATTTCCGGAAGGGGCGCCCCAAACCGGTCCCTGACGGAGCTCCTGCGCCCGATGCGCCGGTCGCTTAAGTGCAAGAAGGAGAATCTGCCATGGCAAGCCTGGCTGAAGTGCGGGTAGACGAGGCCGAGCCGATGGAGAACGAATCCCAGGCACGTCCTGAAGAATTGCGGCTGCTGGAAGCGCTGCTGTTTGCCTCGAGTGAGCCGCTGGATACCGCGACGCTGGCCAAGCGCATGCCTGATGGCGTGGACGTCAAGGCCGCGCTCGAGCAGCTGCAGGCCGATTATGCCTTGCGCGGCGTGAACCTCGTGCGCGTCGCCAACAAATGGACCTTCCGCACCGCCGGCGATCTCGCCTGGCTGATGACGCGGGAGAGCACCGAAACCCGCCGCCTGTCGCGCGCGGCGATCGAGGTGCTGGCGATCATCGCCTATCACCAGCCGGTGACGCGCGCCGAGATCGAGGAGATCCGCGGCGTCGTCACCTCGAAGGGCACGCTCGACGTGCTGCTGGAGACCGGCTGGATCAAGCCGCGCGGCCGCCGCAAGACGCCCGGCCGTCCGTTGACCTTCGGAACCACCGAGGACTTCCTGTCGCAGTTCACCCTGGAACAGCTGGGTGATCTGCCGGGCCTGGAAGAGCTGAAGGGCACGGGCCTGCTGGATTCGCGCCTGCCCACCGGATTCAGCGTGCCGACGCCGTCCGATGACCCGCAATTGCGCGAGGACGAGGATCCGCTGGAACCGGGCGAGGACCTCGATCTCGCGCTGGCACCTGCGGTCGAGCCCGAGGCGCCGGAAGGCGGCAATGAGGGTGGCGGCGAGGGCGGCAGCGAGGACTGACGTCCCGTCCTGCTGCGGGCCCCTGCGACCGGTTAACACTAGCAAGATTGCGTAGCGCCAACAGCGAATTGGCGCTGCCTTGGTCCTTGTTTTTGAGGCCTGCGAAGCCTACGTTCCGGTGAAGATCGGCCGGGTCCCCGGCCATGCGCGTTTGGAGGGTTGCAGGATGGGTTCACTCAGCATTTGGCACTGGATCTTGGTGATCGCAGTGGTCCTGCTGCTGTTCGGCCGCGGCAAGATTTCGGATCTGATGGGCGACGTGGCGCAGGGCATCAAGGCGTTCAAGAAGGGCATGCAGGACGACGACAAGCCTGCTGACAAGCCTGAGCCGGCCAAGTCCATCGAGCACAATGCCGCGCCGACCGCGGCACGCTCCGACGTCGGCAGCAAGGCCGTCTGAACCAGAGAGCACGCGAGACGCGGGTAGCGGCCCCCGATCCTGCGCGCGAGGGATTGGGTCGGTTGCGGCTGGCGTGAACGGAAGACCTCATGTTCGACATCGGGTGGAGTGAACTGGTCCTGATCGGGGTCGTAGCCCTGATCGCCATCGGCCCGAAAGAGCTGCCGGGCGTGCTGCGCATGGTCGGACAGTGGATGGGCAAGGCCCGCAAGATGGCCGCCGAATTCCAGGGCCAGTTCCAGGAAGCGATGCGCGAGGCCGAGATGGCCGACCTCAAGAAGAGCTTCGACGAGGTCAAGGAAGCCGCCACAGGCTTCAATCCGCTGAGCTCGCTCCAGAAGGACGTCAGCGACGCGCTCCGCGTCGATGCGCTCGACAAGCCGGCCGAGGCGTCCTCAACGACCGCCGTCGAAGCGCCAGCAACCTCAAGTGAGGCGCCGACGACTCCAACAACCCCGGAACCCCCGACACCGGAAACCTTCGTGGAAGCCGAAGCCCATGCAGCGGTGAACGAGCCGCTCGCCATCACCCGTGAGGTCGAGCAGGCGCCGGTCGTTGCGCAGGACACCGCGCCATCCGAAGCGATCAAGGACGCCAAAGCGTCATGAGCGACGCCGATATCGAGGCCAGCAAAGCCCCGCTGATGGACCATTTGATCGAGCTGCGCTCGCGGCTGATCAAGGCGCTGCTCGGCTTCGGCGTGGCTTTCATCTTCTGCTTCTTCTTCGCCAAGCAGATCTACAACGTGCTGGTCTGGCCGTTCGTGTGGGTCGCAGGTCCCGAGAACTCGAAATTCATCTATACGGCGCTGCTGGAGTATTTCATCACGCAGCTCAAGCTCGCGCTGTTCGGCGCCGGCTTCATCTCGTTCCCGATCGTCGCGACGCAGATCTACAAGTTCGTCGCGCCCGGCCTCTACAAGCACGAGAAGCAGGCCTTCCTGCCGTATCTGGTCGCGACCCCGTTCTTCTTCGTGCTGGGCGCGGCGCTGGTCTATTTCGTCGTGCTGCCGATGCTGGTCCGCTTCTCGCTCGGCATGCAGCAGGCCGGCAGCGACGAGACCGCCCAGATCCAGCTCCTGCCCAAGGTCGGCGAATATCTGTCGCTGATGATGTCGCTGATCTTCGCCTTCGGCATCGCCTTCCAGCTTCCGGTGATCCTGACGCTGCTCGGTCGCATCGGCATCGTCACCTCGAAGATGCTGCGCGAGAAGCGCCGCTATTTCATCGTGATCGCCTTCGTGATCGCGGCCGTGCTGACCCCGCCGGACGTACTGAGTCAGTGCTCGCTCGCGATCCCCTTGCTGGCGCTCTACGAGGGCTCGATCATCGCGGTCGCGATGGTGGAGAAGAAGGCGGCGGCCGCGCAGGCGGCAACCGGCACCGACGTATCGACGCCGGCGAACCCGGCCGAGTAGGGCGCCCCATACTCCGATGTCATTCCCCGCGCAGGCGGGGAATCCAGTATGCCGGGGCCTATCGAGGAATCACTGGCGTCGCTGGAATACTGGATCATCCGCCTTCGCGGATGATGACAGCCGTGCTAGGAGACGCGCTATTGCAAACCTACAACGTTCGCTGTTGTAGGTTTACGCGCTGATCCAGGACCACGGCCATGCACGACATCAAATCGATCCGCGACAATCCGCAAGCCTTCGACGCCGGTCTCGCCCGGCGTGGCCTGAAGCCGTTGTCGGCGTCGCTGCTGGCGATCGACGAGAAGCGGCGCGCGGCGATCCTGGCCTCCGAGCAGGCGCAGGCTCGGCGCAATGCGGCCTCCAAGGAAATCGGCGACGCCAAGAAGGCCAAGGACGAGGCGCGCGCGGCCAAGCTGATGGCCGAGGTCGCCGAGCTCAAGACCACGATGCCTGAGCTCGAGGCCGCCGCGAAGGCTGCCGACGAAGAGCTGACGAAAGAGCTGTCCGCGATTCCGAACATTCCGTTCGACGAAGTGCCCGATGGGGTCGACGAGCACGGCAACGTGCAGCACCACGTGTTCGGCAACAAGCGCAACTACGCGTTCACACCGAAGCTGCATGATGATCTCGGCACCGCGCTCGGCTACATGGATTTCGAGGCGGCGGCAAAGCTCTCCGGCGCGCGCTTCGTCGTGCTGAAGAAAGGGCTGGCGCGCCTCGAACGCGCGATCGGCCAGTTCATGCTCGACCTGCACACGACCGAGCACGGCTACACCGAGATCAACCCGCCGCTGCTGGTGCGCAACGAGGTGATGTTCGGCACCGGACAGTTGCCGAAGTTCGAGGACGATCAGTTCTGGGCGATCAAGGGCGAGCTGCTCGCCTCACCCGACCATGAGCGGCTGAAGACAGAGCGCCTCGGTCTCATTCCGACGGCGGAAGTCTCGCTGACCAACCTCGCACGCGAATCCATCCTCGACGAGAAGCAATTGCCGATGCGGCTCACCGCGCTGACGCCGTGCTTCCGCGCCGAGGCGGGCGCCGCCGGGCGCGACACCCGCGGCATGATCCGCCAGCATCAGTTCACCAAGGTCGAGCTGGTCTCGATCACGACGCCGGAAGTGAGCAAGGACGAGCTGGAGCGGATGCTGTCGTGCGCGGAGCAGGTGCTCCAGAAGCTCGACCTGCATTATCGCGTGATGACGCTTTGCGCAGGCGATATGGGCTTTTCGTCGCAAAAAACCTACGACATCGAGGTCTGGATGCCCGGGCAGGGCGATGGCGGCATGTTCCGCGAGATCTCGAGCTGCTCGGTCTGCGGCGACTTCCAGGCGCGCCGCATGGATGCGCGCTCGCGCGGGCCGGACGGCAAGCCGCGCTTCGTACATACGCTGAACGGCTCCGGTACCGCGGTCGGCCGCGCGCTGATCGCCGTGATGGAGACCTATCAGCAGGAGGACGGCTCGATCGCCGTCCCCAGCGTGCTCCAGCCGTACATGGGCGGCCTGAAGGTGATCTCGCGCGACTGAGGCGTATTGCTCGCTGAAACGCAGAAACGTTTGGTTGCGAAGATCAGGCGGCCGGTTATCCTGACTGCCACCCGTCAATGCGAACTCACCGTTCATGGCCTTGCACCGCGATATCTTCTGGATCGGCAGACAATGGGCGGTGACAGGTACCGGCATCCAGGCCGTCGACCAGCGCCTGCGCGGCGTGCTCGACATCGACATCGCGCGGCTCTGGGATGAGGATCTCGTGCAGAGCCGGCGAGCCAAGCCCGGCGTAAATGCTGCGGATTTCGACAAGGCGCTGACGGTAGCACGCGAGCGTTTTCCGCAGACGCCAGCGTCAGATCCGATCGTTGCAGAGCTGGAGGCGCTCTGCGTGGTCGAGACTCCTGTCGTCAGTCCGGCCGTACCGGCGATGAAGCTGCGTGCCGAAGGCAGGCTC
The DNA here is from genome assembly GCF_028128935.1 of Bradyrhizobium sp. CCBAU 11361. NCBI lineage: Bacteria > Pseudomonadati > Pseudomonadota > Alphaproteobacteria > Hyphomicrobiales > Nitrobacteraceae > Bradyrhizobium > Bradyrhizobium sp. CCBAU 11361. Next base: position 146,455 of record NZ_LBJZ01000195.1, on the reverse strand, counting down.
GCACGCTTCCTGCCGCAATGGCGCATCCGTTGCTAGTCGAATACGGCGTCGGGCTCGAATAGGTCGGCGTCATCCGGAAGCAAGCCCCGGGAACCGATTTCGGCCGGTTGCTGCGCCGCGGCAACGAGCCGGATCACAGACGAGACCTGCGCGGCGACCGGTTTGCCTGATCGGTCGCAGCCGGATAAGACGGCTCAGACCCCTTCAGGAATCGAACTTTCGCATGCGCATTCTCTGCACCAATGACGACGGCATTCACGCTCCCGGCCTCAAGGTCGTGGAGGAGATCGCACGGGCGTTGTCCGACGACCTCTGGGTGGTGGCGCCCGAGCTCGACCAGTCCGGCGTGTCACATTCGCTGTCGCTGAACGATCCCTTGCGCCTGCGCGAGGTCGGGCCGCGGCACTTCGCCGTGCGCGGCACCCCGACCGACTGCGTCATCATGGGCGCGCGCCATATCCTGGGCACCAAGCCGCCAGATCTCGTGCTGTCGGGCGTCAACAAGGGCCGCAACGTCGCCGAGGACGTGGTCTATTCCGGCACCATCGCCGGCGCGCTGGAGGGCACCATCCTGGGGCTGCCGTCGTTCGCGCTGTCGCAGGAGTTCAGCGTCGAGACCCGCGAGCGGCCGCCGTGGGACACCGCGCTCAAGTTCGGCCCCGACATCCTGCGCAAGGTGATGGCCGCCGGCATCCCGAAGGACACCGTCATCAACGTCAACTTCCCGTCCTGCGCGCCGGAGGACGTGCTCGGCATTCGCGTCACCCGCCAGGGCAAGCGCAATCTCGGCTTCCTCAGGATCGACGAGCGCAGGGACGGCCGCAACAATCCCTATTTCTGGATCGGCTTCGAGCGCGCCGCGATGATGGATACCCCCGCCGAGGGCACGGATCTGGCGGCGCTGCGCGAGCGGTACGTCTCGGTCACGCCGCTCAGGCTCGACCGCACCAACGAAGCGTTTTCCGAAGCGCTGGGTGCGGCCCTGAAGTAGCGGCTAGCCGCCGCGAAGGGCGGCCTCGATGGTCTTGCCGAGCGCGTCGAGCTGGAACGGCTTCTGGAGCGCCGGCCGGTCGCGATACTGCTCGGGCAGGCCGGAGGAGCCGTAGCCGGTGGCGAAGATGAACGGGCAGCCCTTGGCCTTGATCAGGTCGGCGACCGGGGAGATCACCTTGCCGTTGACGTTGACATCGAGGATGGCGATGTCGAACTGGGTTGCCTCGGCGAGCCGCATCGCTTCGGGGATATCGCCGGCTTCAGCTGCGATCTTGTAGCCGAGCTCTTCCAGCATGTCCGCGACCATCATCCTGATCATCACCTCGTCTTCGACGAGGAATACAGAGCGGCCGGAAAGCCCTGTCGCGGTCATTGTCGGTGAGTCCTTGCCCATTCCAGAAAACGTTCGCAGATAACGTGAATCGACGCAATGCGCGTTTCGGCGAACGGACACCTGAAAATGGCCTTCGCAGCCAGTCCGCTGCAAGCCAATTTGTGGTCAAATACCTCAGCGAAAGGCTATCATGAGTTCCTGAGCAGGAACAGGATTCCTGCCGCAGCCTTGAGCTCCGCAAGCGACGATCCGGACCTGACGAGACAACACAGGCAGCAATGACGTCCCACCAGCACCCGCACGAAAAGATGATGTTTCAGCTCACGCTGAGGCGTCGGGGCATCAGCGATCAGGCGGTGCTGCGAACCATGGAGGAGGTGCCGCGCGAGCTGTTCGTCGACGAGGCCGATCGCGAGGGGGCCTATCGTGACAGCGCGCTGCCGATCGCGTGCGGGCAGACCATCAGCCAGCCCTTCGTCGTCGCCTACATGACCGAGCAGCTCCAGCTCCAGAAGCGGCACCGCGTGCTCGAGATCGGCGCGGGCTCCGGCTATCAGGCCGCCGTGCTGTCGCGGCTCGCAGGCCATGTGCTGACGGTCGAGCGCTATCGCAAGCTTGCGGACGCTGCACGCGCCAGGCTTGAGAAGCTCGACTATCACAATGTCGAGGTGATGCTGGGCGACGGTCTCAACCTGCCTGCCAACATCGGCCCGTTCGACCGCATCATCGTCACCGCCGCGATGGAGCAGATTTCGGAGAACCTGGTCGAGCGGCTCGAGGTCGGCGGCATCCTGATCGCGCCCGTCGGGCCGCATCAGGGGGTCCAGACGCTGATCCGTCTGACCCGCAGCCCGAACGGGATCGACCGCAAGGAACTCGTCGAGGTCCGTTTCGTGCCGGCGCTGCCCGGCGTGGCGCGGGAGCTGTAGATTTCCGGATTGGCTGTGCTGCCAACATCTTATTGGGAGGGTTAAGCCGTTATTTACTCGGCGCGTGTTTACTTAAAAGACCAGTTCAGTTGCGTACGAGTGAGTAACCATGTCTGTCGTCGCCGAGTTGCTTTACTCGCGCCGCGTACCGCAGGTCGCGGTGCTGGCGCTGATCTCCGTCGGTTTCGCAGGGTGCAGCGCCGACATGTCGTCGCGGCTGTCCCAGTCGAACTTCTCCAATCCCTTCTCGACTGAATCGACCGGTTCGGTGCAGCAGGCGCCGCCGCCGCAGCGTGAGCTGCCGCAATATTCGCGGCCGCAGACGCAGCCTGGTTATTATCAGTCGCAGCCCCTGCCGCCGCCCGCGGTGTCCGCACCGCAATCCTATCCCGTTGCGGGTGGCGGGGTGTCCGGTGGCGGGCGTGGCGTCGGCTCCTACGCGCCCCCGGCGCAGCCGCGTCTGGAGACCACGGCCACCGTGCCGTCGCGCTCGGTCGCGGCCGCCCAACCGGCCGGTGGGACCAAGATCATCGTCGGCACCAGCGACACGCTCGAGGTGCTCGCCAAGCGCTATCACGTCACGCCGCAGGCGATCCTCGCCGCCAACGGCTACAAGGGTCCGCGCACGCTCTCGCCCGGCCAGCAGCTGATCATCCCGCATCCGGGCACGACCGCGGCTGCACCTGCGCCGGCGATGGCTCCCGTCGCAGCGGCTCCCGCGATGGCGCCGGCAGCCAAGCCGGTTGCGGCCGTTGCCGCACCGCCGAGCACGCACTTCGTCAACCACGGCGACACGCTCGCCAGCATCGCCCGCAAGAACCATATCTCGGCGGCTGAACTGGCCCGCGCCAACGGCCTCGATCCGTCCGCCAAGCTCAAGCTCGGCACCAGGCTGACCGTGCCGGGTGCAAAGTCCGCCGCTGTCGCAGCACCCGTTGCTGCGGCTCCAGTCGGGGCTGCTCCGGTTGCGGGTACGTTGCAGCCCGTCGCGGCCGCTCCGGCGCCCGCGATGAAGATGGCCGCCGCCGCGCCGGTGCAGAGTGCGCGCCTGGCCCAGGCCACGGCCAATGTCGAAGAGAAGGCCGCCGAGACGCCGGCGAAGGCTGCGGAAGCCACCGGTGCGCTGCCGACCTTCCGCTGGCCGGTGCGCGGCAAGGTGGTCACTACTTACGGCGCCAAGACCAACGGCAAGTCCAATGACGGCATCAATCTCGCGGTGCCCGAGGGTACGCCGGTCAAGGCGGCTGAAGACGGCGTCGTCGCTTATTCCGGCAACGAGCTGAAAGGTTACGGCAATCTGGTCCTGGTTCGGCACTCCAACGGCTACGTCACCGCATATGCCCATGCGAGTGAGCTGTTGGTGAAGCGCGGCGATACCATCAAGCGCGGTCAGGTCATTGCCAAGTCGGGTCAATCCGGGGAGGTGGCGTCGCCGCAGCTCCACTTCGAGATCCGCAAGGGATCGAGTCCGGTTGACCCGCTCCAATTCCTGAATGGGGCGTGAGGAGTAGGGCAGGCCATCGCCACAAGGAAACTGTCATCGCCCGCCTTGTGCGCAGTTGCGCACTGGGGCGGGCGATCCAGTACGCCGCGGCCGCTCGATTCATAACAATCGTCTCTGGAATACTGGATTCCCCGCCTGCGCGGGGAATGACGGTTGTGGGTGAGGCGAGACTGCCCGCTACTTCGCCGTCAGCTTCACGCCGAGGCGTCCCGCAAGCTCCTGCACGAACTGCCAGGCGACGCGGCCCGAGCGCGAACCGCGCGTGGTCGACCATTCCAGCGCCTCGCGCTCCAGCGCCTCATCATCGACCTTGATGCCGAAATGGCCGCAATAGCCGCGCACCATGGCGAGATATTCGTCCTGGCTGCAACGGTGGAAGCCGAGCCAGAGGCCGAAACGATCCGACAGCGACACCTTCTCCTCGACCGCTTCGCCGGGATTGATCGCGGTCGAGCGCTCGTTCTCGATCATCTCGCGCGCCAGCAGGTGGCGGCGGTTGGAGGTGGCGTAGAGGATGACGTTCTCGGGCCGGCCCTCGATGCCGCCTTCGAGCACGGCCTTGAGCGATTTGTACGAGGCGTCATTGCCGTCGAAGGAGAGGTCGTCGCAGAACACGATGAAGCGGAAGGACGAGGCGCGCAGCTGCTCCATCAGCGCGGGCAAAGTCTCGATGTCCTCGCGGTGGATCTCGATCAGCTTCAATTTGTCGGCCGGCTTGCGGTCCGCATTGATGCTGGCATGTGCGGCCTTCACCAGCGACGACTTGCCCATGCCGCGCGCGCCCCAGAGCAGGGCGTTGTTGGCGGGCAGGCCGCCTGCGAAGCGCTCGCTGTTTTCCATCAGGATGTCGCGCATCCGGTCGACGCCCTTGAGGAGGAACAGCTCGACGCGGCTGACCCGCGGCACCGCCGAGAGGCGGCCGTCGGGGTGCCAGACATAGGCGTCCGCCCGCTCGAACGATTCGGGTTCGGCGGCCGGATTGCCCTGGGCGGAAAGGTGCGCCGCGATGGTCTCGAGGGCGCGGACGATCCGCTCCTGGGCGAGGTCTGGGGCTGCCTTGCTGATTGCCTTGGAGGCTGCCGTGGGGCGTTTTGCCGCGACGCGGGCAGGCATCCTGGCAGGGGTACGGGGGCCTTTGCCGGCCGGGCTTTTGCTTGGTTTTTTGGGCATGTCCGAAGTTCCTGAGAATGCAGCCTTATCGGGCCTGACGGCGCGCCGCAAGGTGGCCAAAAGGGCGGTCTGGCAGCGTTGCAATTGGGGCGGTGGCCGCTATAGTCCGCGCGAATTTGACCGCGCCGGTCGCCTTTGAGGGCCTGACCGGCTTTCCCCCGTTGTCACGAGGATCGTCCGAATGCTGATTACCCCTGCGTATGCCCAGGCCGCGGGCGCCGGCGACACCAACAGCATGTTGATGTCGCTGCTGCCGTTCGCCCTGATCTTCGTGATCATGTACTTCCTGATTCTGCGTCCGCAGCAGAAGAAGGTCCGTGACCACGCCGACCTCGTGAAGAACATCCGTCGCGGCGACACCGTCGTGACCTCGGGCGGCCTCGTCGGCAAGGTCACCAAGGTCGTCGACGACGACCAGATCGAGTTCGAGATTTCCGATGGCGTCCGCGTGCGGCAGATGCGCCAGATGATCTCCGGCGTGCGCGCCAAGGGTGAGCCGGCCAAGGATAGCGCGAAGGAAGCCGCCAAGGACGACGCCGCGTCGAAGTGAGCGCTTCCGCGAGCATCTCAAGTCTCCTGATCTGACAGGTCCAGTCGATGTTGTATTTCACGCGGTGGAGAGCGCTGGGGATTATCCTGACGGCGCTGATCGTGTGCCTCTGCGCGGTCCCGAACTTCTTCCCCGAGGCGCAGGTGAAGACCTGGCCGGCCTGGGCGCAGCGCCGGCTCGTGCTCGGCCTCGACCTCCAGGGCGGCTCCTATCTGCTGCTCGAGGTCGATTCCAACTATGTGAAGAAGGAGAGGCTGGACCAGGTCCGCGACGACGTTCGCCGGACGCTGCGCGACGCCAAGATCGGCTTCACCGGCGGCGTCACCGTGCGCAACGACGCGGCCGAGGTTCGCATCACCAAGGAAACCGACGTGCAGCCGGCGCTCGCCAAGCTGCGCGAATTGTCCCAGCCGCTCGGCGGTCTGATGGGCTCCAGCGGTCAGCGCGACCTTGAAGTGACCGACGCGGGTGGCGGCGTTATCCGTCTGAACATCCCGCAGGCCGCGATGCTCGACCGCATGCGCAAGACCATCGAGCAGTCGATCCAGATCGTCGAGCGCCGCGTCAACGAGCTCGGCACCGTCGAGCCCGTCATCCAGCGCCAGGGCAACGACCGCATCCTGGTGCAGGTCCCCGGTCTTCAGGACCCGACCCGCCTGAAGGAACTGCTGGGCAAGACCGCGAAGATGGAATTCCGCATGGTCGACACCTCCGTGCCGCCGGATCAGGCGCAGCAGGGCAGGTTGCCGCCGGAATCCGATCTGCTGATGAGCGCCTCGCCACCGCCCACGCCTTACGTGGTCAAGAAGCAGGTGCTGGTCGCCGGCGGCGATCTGACCGACGCCCAGGCGAGCTTCGACCAGCGCACGGGTGAGCCGGTCGTCAGCTTCAAGTTCAACACGTCGGGCGCGCGCAAGTTCTCGCAGGCGACCCAAGAGAACGTGGGGCTGCCCTTCGCCATCGTGCTCGACAACAAGGTGATCTCGGCGCCCGTCATCCGCGAGCCGATCACCGGCGGGCAGGGCCAGATCTCCGGCAATTTCACCGTGCAATCGGCCAACGATCTCGCGATCCTCCTGCGCGCCGGCGCGCTGCCCGCGCCGCTGACGGTTGTCGAAGAGCGCACCGTCGGTCCGGGCCTCGGCCAGGACTCGATCGAGAAGGGCGAGCTTGCGGCTTACGTCGGCTCGATCCTGGTCATCATCTTCATGCTGGTGACCTATCGCCTGTTCGGGGTGTTCGCCAACATCGCGGTGGCCATCAACGTCGCCATGATCTTCGGCCTGTTGTCGCTGCTCAACGCCACGCTGACGCTGCCCGGCATCGCCGGCATCGTGCTCACCGTCGGCATCGCTGTGGACTCCAACGTGCTGATCTACGAGCGCATCCGCGAGGAGCTGCGCGGCGGCCGTAACGCGATCTCGGCGATCGATGCCGGCTTCAAGCGGGCGCTCGCGACCATCCTCGATTCCAACATCACCACCTTCATTGCCGCCGCGGTGTTGTTCTACATCGGCACCGGCCCGGTGCGCGGCTTCGCCGTGACGCTCGGTATCGGCATCATCACCACGGTGTTCACCGCCTTCACCCTGACCCGGCTGATCGTCGCCTGGTGGGTGCGGTGGAAGCGGCCGCAGAGCGTGCCGATCTAGGAGCCTGATTGTGAATCACACCGTTCTCATCGGGCTCGGCGTCCTCATCGCCATTCTCACCGTGGTCGCGGCCCTCGGCTTGCTGCCGTCGTTGCGCATCGTCCCGGACAACACGCATTTCGACTTCACGCGATTCCGCCGCATCAGCTTCCCGATCTCGGCGGCGCTGTCGATCGTCGCCATCACGCTGTTCTTCACCCACGGCCTGAACCTCGGTATCGACTTCAAGGGCGGCACGTTGCTGGAGGTGCGGGCCAAGTCCGGCGCCGCCGACATCGCGGCGATGCGCACGACGCTGGATGGCTTGCGTCTGGGCGAGGTCCAGCTCCAGCAATTCGGCGGGCCCGAGAACGTCCTGATCCGCGTCGCGGAGCAGCCGGGCGGCGATACCGCCCAGCAGGCGGCCGTGCAGAAGGTCCGTACCGCGCTCGGCGATTCCATCGAGTACCGCCGCGTCGAGGTGCTCGGTCCGCGCGTCGCCGGTGAGCTCTTGGCCTACGGCATGCTCGGCCTGATGCTCGCGATCGTCGCGATCCTGATCTATCTCTGGTTCCGCTTCGAATGGCAGTTCGCGCTCGGCGCCATGATCGCCAACGTGCACGACATCGTGCTCACGATCGGCTTCATGTCGATCAGCCAGGTCGATTTCGACCTGACCAGCATCGCCGCGCTGCTCACCATTCTCGGCTATTCGCTCAACGACACCGTCGTCATCTACGACCGTATCCGAGAAATGCTGCGGCGTTACAAGAAGATGCCGATGCCGCAGCTGCTCAACGAGTCCATCAACTCGACGCTGTCGCGCTCGATCATCACCCACGTCACGGTGACGCTGGCGCTGCTGGCCCTGCTCCTGTTTGGCGGCCATGCCATCCACAGCTTCACCGCGGTGATGATGTTCGGCGTGGTGCTGGTCGGCACCTACACCTCGATCTTCATCGCGGCGCCGATCCTGATCTATCTCGGCGTCGGCGAGCATCGCGAAGATGCGCCCGATACGGCTACGCCGGCGAAGAAAAACAAGGCATGATCCGAACCGCACGCCCTCGCACGCGTTTGCGAGGGCAGTAAGCCCATTCGGACCAAGCTCATGACCGGCGATCCCAACGCACCGCATTTCCCGCGCTCGGCGCCGATCGAGGCCTATGGCAAGGGCGGCTTCGCCTTTGCCGGCATGTCGCACCGGGGATCGCTGCTCTGTCTGCCCGATGCGATCTGGGCCTGGGATGTGACGGACCCCGCGAAGATCGATCGCTATTCGCTGGATCGGGTCTTCGCGGCCGCCAACAGCATCGACACGCTCCTGATCGGCACCGGAACCGGGGTCTGGCTGCCGCCGCCGGCGCTGCGGCAGGCCTTGAAGGCGGTGGGGGTGGTGCTGGACACGATGCAGACCGGCCCGGCCGTGCGTACCTACAACATCATGATCGGCGAACGACGCCGCGTTGCGGCCGCGCTGATCGCCGTGCCATGAGCAGCGCTGCACCTCCGCCCGATTCCGTTGCCTTCTGCGCCGATCTCGTGCGCAGCCACGACTTTCCGCGCTATGTCGCGACCCTGTTCGCGCCCGCCGCCGAGCGCCGTGCGCTGCTCGCGCTCTATGCCTTCAACGTCGAGATCGTCCGGGTCCGCGACCAAGTGAGCCAGCCCTTGCCCGGCGAAATCCGCCTGCAATGGTGGACCGACATGCTCTCCGGCCATGTCCATGGCAGCGCCGAGGGCAATCCGGTGGCGGCCGAGCTTCTGCGCGCGATCCGCGATTTCGACCTGCCGGTCGAGCCGCTGTCGCTGCTCGCCGACGAGCACCAGTTCGATCTCTACAACGATCCGATGCCGACCATGGCGGCGCTGGAAGGCTATCTCGCCGCGACCTGTTCGGCGTTGTTCGCCCTCGCTGCGCGGATCATGGGGCCGCCGTCGGATGCGGTCGAGCATCTTGCCCGTCATGCCGGGCTGGCGCAGGGCATCGTGCAGGTCATCGCCAATCTGCCGCGCGATGCCGGGCACCGGCAGCTGTTCCTGCCGCAGCAGGTGCTGGCGAGCCACAATTGCAACATGGAGGATGTGTTCGCCAGCAAGGAGACGCCCAATCTCCATGCGGTGCTCGAACAGCTTGCGGGTGAAGCCCGGCAGCATGTGACGACGGCCTCGTCGCTGCTCGCGCAGCTGCCGTCGTCAGTGCGGCCGGCGTTCCTGCTGCTGAGCCAGGCGCAGGCCGATCTGAAGCGCCTGTCGCGTCCGGGACGCAATCCGTTTACGCCGCAGCCTTCGTCGCGGCTGCGCACGCTGTGGACGCTGTGGCGGGCTTCACGTTCCCGGGAATTTACCAAATAGCGGTTGGCTTGTCGCCCGAGCCGGGCAAATGCTCTATGCTGTCCCATGGCTGACTTGTCCCAAACCACGTCCTCCGATCTCAGCGGCCTTCCGGTCGCACCGGGCGACATTCACGCGGCCGCCGAGACCATCCGGGGGGCCGTCGTCGAGACGCCCTGTAGCTACAGCCGCACGCTGAGCAATATCTGCGGCTGTGACATCTGGCTCAAATTCGAGAACCTCCAGTTCACCTCCTCGTTCAAGGAGCGCGGCGCGCTCAACCGCCTCACGGCACTGACGCCGGAGGAACGTGCGCGCGGCGTCATCGCCATGTCGGCGGGCAACCATGCGCAGGGCGTCGCCTATCACGCCAGGCGGCTCGGCATTCCCGCCACCATCGTGATGCCGGTCGGCACGCCCATGGTGAAGGTCGAGAACACGAAGCACCACGGCGCGGAGGTGGTGGTGACGGGCGCGACGCTGGAGGAGGCGGCCGCGTTCGCGCGGAGCCACGGCGAAGCTCACGGCATGATCTTCGTCCACCCTTACGACGATCCGCTTGTCATCGCGGGGCAGGGCACCGTCGGGCTGGAGATGTTGAAGGCGGTGCCGGAGCTCGACACGCTGGTCGTCCCGATCGGCGGCGGCGGCCTGATCAGCGGCATTTCCATCGCCGCGAAATCGATCAAGCCGTCGCTGCGGATTCTGGGCGTCGAAGCCTGGCTCTATCCCTCGATGTACAATGCCATCCATGACGGCAATCTGCCCGCGCGCGGCGATACGCTCGCCGAGGGCATCGCGGTGAAGTCGCCGGGCAAGATCACGACTGAAATCGTCCGGCGCCTCGTCGACGACATCGCGCTCGTCAACGAGGCCGAGCTCGAGCGTGCGCTCGCGACCCTGATCTCGATCGAGAAGACGGTTGTCGAGGGCGCCGGCGCCGCCGGCCTCGCCGCGCTGATGTCCGATCCCGCCCGCTTTACCGGCCAGAAGGTCGGCCTGGTGCTGAGCGGCGGCAATATCGACACGCGGCTGATCGCCTCCGTTCTCACCCGCGAACTGGCGCGCGAGGGGCGGCTGACCCAGCTGTCGCTCGATATCCCCGACCGGCCCGGCCAATTGGCCGCAGTGGCCGCATTACTGGCCGAGGCTGGCGCCAACATCATCGAGGTCTCGCATCAGCGGACCTTCTCCGACCTGCCGGCCAAGGCGACGCTGCTGCAACTCGTGATCGAGACCCGCGACAGCGCCCATCTCGACGAGGTCATGGCGAGGCTCAGTGCATCCGGACTGAGCGCGCGCTGCACCTGAGTGGCGCGGCCGTCCCGCTATCGCGGCGTCAGGGCCGCGAGGTGGCCGATCAGCCGGTCGATCTCGGCCTCGGTGTTGTAGTAGTGCGGGGAGGCGCGCACGAGCGGCGGCAGCGCCCGGATCTCGGCGTCGATGCGGGTGCTCGACGGATCTGAAGCACCGATGGTGATGCCGGCGGCAGCGGCACTGCCGACAATCGCGTCCGCCTCATATCCGTCCATCGTGAAGCTGACGATGGCGCCTGGTGTGCGTCCGAGGTCGCGAATCGTGATGCCGCGAACGGAAGCGAGGCCGCCCCGAAGGCGGTCTGCCAGCAGGCGGCAGCGCTGCTCGATAGCACCCATGCCGATATCGAGCGCGTAATCGACGGCAGCGCCGAGCCCGAGCCGCGCTGCGTAGTTGTTCTCCCAGGTCTCGAAACGGCGCGCATCGTCGCGGAGGCGATATTGGTCACGCGAGACCCAGGGCGCTGCAAAGTGGTCGATCATCGGCGGCTCGAGCCGTTGCAGCAGCTCGCGGCGGACATAGAGAAAGCCGGTGCCGCGCGGGCCGCGCAGGAATTTGCGCCCCGTCGCCGACAGCATGTCACAGCCGATGGCTTCGACGTCGACCGCCATCTGGCCGACCGCCTGGCAGGCGTCGAGCAGATAGGGAATGCCGTGCGCCCGCGCGATCTTGCCGACGGCCGCTGCGGGATTGACCAGCCCGCCATTGGTCGGAACCCAGGTGATGGCGATCAGCTTCACGCGCTCGTCGATCATGCGTTCGAGCGCGTGGATGTCGAGCTCCCCGCCGGGATCGCTCGGCACGACCTCGATGACCGCGCCTGTGCGCCTGGCGACCTGAAGAAACGCGACATAGTTGGCGGCGTATTCCGCCTCGGCGGTCAGGATGCGATCGCCTTTGCGGAATGAAAGCGCATAGAACGCCATCTGCCAGGCAATTGTCGCGTTCTCCAGAAGCGCGATCTCATCTGGCGCGGCATTCAGCAGGCGGCCTACCGAGCCGTAGACTGAATCAAGCCGGCGCGCCTCGCGGTCGGCGGCGGCATAGCCCCCGATCTCGCTCTCGAGGTCGATATGCCCCTTCATTGCCGCGACGACGGCGGCCGGCATGAGAGCCGCGCCCGCGTTGTGGAGATACGCGAGCCGCGCGGCGGCCGGTGTGTCGGCGCGTATTCGGTCGATGTCGATCAAATGGGGCTCTCGTGCTTTGGCCGCGTCAATGCGGCATCTCTTCGAACTGCGGCAGGTGGAGCGGCGTATTCCACGACAGGCGACGCTTGGTGAACATCTCGAGCTTCGGCGCGACCAGGTCGGGCCGGTCGAGGCTTCCCAACTGTACGAAGACCGTTTTGGGGAAACTGTCGAGGTTCGAGGTGAACACCCGCGAGCCGCATTCGGGGCAGAAGTTTCGGTCGAGGCCTTTGCCGGAATTTGCGACGTAGTGAAAGGCCTTCGGCTTGCCGCTGAGAAGCGTGAAGTTATCCTCCGGCACGGCAAAGAAAGTTGCCATCTCGCCGCCTGAGGCGCGCTTGCAGTCGTTGCAATGACAATTGGCGATGAAGGACGGATCGGTGTCGAATTCGAACTTGATGGCGCCACAGGCGCATTGAGCGGTGTATTTTTTGGCCATTGATCGCCTCGAATTGGTCCAAGACAGCGGCGGGGCCATATTGGCTGGCCGGAGAAGCGCGCGCAACAGTGCTTGCCGCGCAGCGTCTCGTCTCAGATGCAGAGGCTGAGCAGCTTGATGTGGCACTCGCTGGATTTTGGCTTCTTCGCGGGCGCAGCCTCGCGCCTCACGGCAACCAGCGGCTCCTTGTCCTTCTTGCCTTTGCTCTTGCCCTTCGGCTCGTAGTCGCCCGCGATCACCATGGCCCAATAGGTGCGCTTGCCGCTGGAAGTTTTGGCGCTTGCAATGCCAACGCGGGAGGCGTTGTGCAGCAAGAGGTTCTTGCGATGCCCGGACGAGTCGATCCACTGGCCGAGCGTCTTCTCGAAATTGTCGTAGCCATAGGCGATGTTCTCGGCGGCGCGCCCCGCGCCGGCCGGTGCGACGCGGCGGTTGAACGGTCCGAGAGCGTCGTGGCTGAGGTCGTCCTTCGCCGCCATCGCGCGCGCCTGGTCCATGGCGATGCGGTCGAGGGTTGAATCGCGGACGACGCGGACTTCACCGTTCTTGAGGCGAAAGCTGGAGATCAGCTCGGCCGGGGTTTCGGCCATTGCGGGCGTCGCTGCCAACAGCAGAAGGCCGGCGATCACGCCGCCAACCACACGATGCATCATCATCCCCCGAATGCCCATGACCTGCCGCCCGAATGATCCGATCGCTTCTCTATCGCCAATGTGGACGCTTCAAGGCGCGCGTCGTCCGTCAGCCCGCGGGCAGGTCCGCCTCGAAATTGAAGCGGTCGCGCAGGTTCTTGCGCTGCTCCAGGATGTCCTTGAGGAAAGCGCGGTCCTGGTCGTTCTTCATCATCGGCTCGATCAGGTCGAGTTGGTTCATGGCGACCAGTTGCAGGATCTCGGTGCGCGGCTTGCCGCTGGTGTCGCGCGGCAGTGCATGCACCACCTGGATGTGTTCCGGCGGTTTCGGACCCTTGGCGGCCGCAAGTTCATTGCGGAGCTGGCTTTCCAGCATGGCCTGATCAGCTTCGACGAAGGCATAGAGCCCGACGCCGGAGCGGCGGTCGGCAAAGGCGACGATCGCGGTGTCGCGCACGGCGGGATTCTTGCGGATCAGCTCCGCCAGCACAGGCGCGTCGTTGACGAGCCTGCGGCCGCCCCCCTCACGGTCGGTGAAGTTGAACAGGCCGCGCGTGATCGCCCGGTAGACTTTCTTGCCGGTGGCGAGCCACAGGCTCGCGGCAAATGATTTCTTCGCCAGGATCTTGCGCTCGCGCGGCGTCAGCGCCTCCGGCGCGTAGGAACGTTTGTGCTTGAGCAGGTGCCGCAGGTCCTCATAGGCGAGGATGCGATAGAGTCGGCCGCGGCGCGCAAAGCAGGCGGCGAGCTGGAAGTCGGTCACATAGGCGTGGCCGTCGCGGCCGACCAGCCAGTTCTGCTCCTTGGCAAGATCGTTGTGGCAGATGCCGGCGCGGCGGAGCCGGCGCAGCGCCGCCTTGGCCGAGCGGAAATAGGCGAGGTCGCCATGCGGTTTGGCCAGATGCAGCGCGACGCCGTCGACGAAGCCGCGCACCAGAGCCCGGCGTCCGGCCCACAGCAGCTCGGGACCGACATTCAGGCCCTTGGCGAGGGCGAGCGCATGCTTCTCGCGCGCGAACAGGTGGCGGGCCAGCAGGAACGACCACCACGGCACCTCATCCAGCCGGCGCAGCACCGCGTCGACCTCGCCGTTGCCGGCACGAAAGCGGCCGCGCTCGACGGTCGAGAACACGTCGCGCTTGAGCAGGACGCCCTCGGTCCAGCGCGCCGTGAGCGTCGCGGCGTCGTCTTTGGGGAGGCTCATCGACAACTCACGCGGCTGCGGCGATGCGCAGGTGATCGGCGATCCAGCGATCGAGATCGGCGAGCGCCAGTGCACTCATCGCCTGCTTCTTGGCCACCGTCTTCTCGTTGCCGCGCAGGCGCGTGCCGTCGGGCTTCTTCGTCGGAGCGCTCGCAAGCGGCGGAAACAGGCCGAAATTGATGTTCATCGGCTGGAACGAGCGCGTGCCGGGCTCGATGGTCTCGATATGGCCGCCGGTGATGTGGCCGAGCAGCGATCCCAGCGCGGTCGTAGCAGGCGGGCTCGTCAGCGTTTCGCCGCGCGCATCGGCTGCCGCGTAGAGGCCGGCGATCAGGCCGACGCTGGCGGACTCCACGTAGCCCTCGCAGCCCGTCATCTGGCCGGCAAAGCGTAACCGCGGCTGCGCGCGCAGCCGCAGCTGGCCGTCGAGCAGTTTGGGCGAATTGAGGAAGGTGTTGCGATGCAGGCCGCCGAGGCGGGCGAATTCGGCCTTCTCCAGCCCGGGAATGGTGCGGAAGATGCGCTGCTGCTCGCCGTATTTCAGCTTCGTCTGGAAGCCGACCATGTTGTAGAGCGTGCCGAGCTTGTTGTCCTGGCGCAGCTGCACGATCGCGTAGGCTTTCGTCGTGGGATCGTGTGGATTGGTGAGGCCGACCGGCTTCATCGGACCATGGCGCAGCGTCTCGGGGCCGCGCTCCGCCATCACCTCGATCGGCAGGCAGCCGTCGAAATAGGGCGTGTTGGTCTCCCACTCCTTGAACTCGGTCTTCTCGCCGGCGATCAGCGCGGCGACGAAGCCGTCATACTGCTCCTTGGTCATCGGGCAGTTGATGTAGTCGGCGCCGTTGCCGCCGGGGCCGACCTTGTCGTAGCGCGACTGGAACCAGGCGACCGACATGTCGATGGATTCGCGATGCACGATCGGCGCGATCGCGTCGAAGAAGGCGAGCGCGTTCTCGTCGGTCAGTTCGCGGATGGCGTCGGCAAGGGGCGCGGAGGTGAGGGGGCCGGTCGCAACGATGACGTTGCTCCAGTCGGCCGGCGGCAGGCCTGCGATCTCGCCGCGGGCGATCTCGATCAGGGGATGCTCGTTCAGCGCCTTGGTGACGGCCGCCGAAAAACCGTCGCGATCGACCGCCAGCGCGCCGCCGGCGGGCACCTGGTTGGCATCGGCCGCGCGCATGATCAGCGAGCCGAGGCGGCGCATCTCCGCATGCAGCAGGCCGACGGCGTTGTTGGCGGCGTCGTCCGAGCGGAACGAATTGGAGCAGACGAGTTCGGCGAGCCCGTCGGTGCGGTGCGCCTCGGTCATGCGGTCGGGCCGCATCTCGTGCAGCACCACGGGCACGCCGGATTTGGCGACCTGCCAGGCGGCTTCCGAGCCGGCAAGGCCCGCGCCGATCACGTGCACAATGTTGGAATGGGGTCCTGTCATGGGGCGGACAGGTAGCGCTTTTCGGCGGTCAGTGGAATCGCCGAGATCGAGTTTTCTGCCTTCAGGAACGACAACGCCCGCACGAGGCGGGCGCTATCGGTTCGTCCGGTGAAGGGCTGAACGATATCAGCCCTGATACTGACCGGCAGCAACGCGCGGGATGTCCGAGCGATCGAGGCCGATGTCGGCCAGTTCGCGATCGCTGAGCTGGGACAGCTCGGCAACATTGCGCTGATAGTCCCGGAAAGCCTGGATCATGCGGATGAGCGAGAGCAGCATTGGTAGTCTCCTGTAGTTCGATTCAGCCCTTGCCCGGGCGTCATCGTTGAAATGAATATAGGTGAGAGTGGTGCACTGCGAAAGTTCCGATGTTGCGATGCAGCTAAGCAAAGGACGCATAGCATCGGTAAGGGGCGATTAACCTCTTGGCAGTCCCGCCCAACAGCTGGGCGTTCACCGCTGCAGATCACAATAAAATCCCGTGAAATCACGGATTTATGAACGAAACTGCGGTTCCGATAGGGAGGGAAATAAGTTGCATTCTCGCGACCTGCAAGACGATGCGGCAGCTTGTAAGCCCAAGTCTCGCATGCGCGAATCGCATGAATCAGGAATCATTAGAAATGAATATTTATTCATAATATGACTGGGGTCCGCGACCCTGAGAGAAGTTGCGGGCGTGTGAAGGACAGGCGATTCGCTTGGCTCCCTTGGAAAGGCCACCGAAACGGCTTGCGGCGAGGCCGATATCGCGGGCCGATCGCCGGGAGTCGCGCGCGTTCGTCGTTGGTGCGGTGCACACACGCCAAGGGTGCGAGCGCTTGATTACAAGGTTGTAATGAAAATCAGAATTTTCGCATGCGGCTCTGCGCGGCGCGCAACATCACGCAATTCTCGCGGGGAATTTATTGCGGCAAGTTGCCGCGTCGGCAGCAAAGTCGTGGCGCAGATTCCGGCAATGTCGCTGGGTCTGTCCCAAGAACAAGAGAAGGAAAGTAACATCATGACGAAGTTACTCGGGGTTATCGCCATTGCCGCCGTCGCGTTCGCCGTCGCGCCGGCCCAGGCCGCCAAGCACGCCATGGGCGGCTGCAGCTCGGCCAATCTGGAGAAGACGGAGACCGCGATCGAGAACATGCCCGACGGCGACGGCAAATTCGCGGCGCAGAAGGAGATCGCGGCCGCTCAGGACTCGCTGCTCAACGGCAAAATGGGTGCGTGCGGCGCGCATCTGAACAAGGCGATGCACGCCACCATGGGTAAGTAAACGCCTCAAGAGAGGGCCGGTCGCCGGGCGATCGGCCCTACGCTTTTGTGCGCGGGATATTAGTATTAAGGGGCGCGCGCGAGCTGGGTGGCGAAATAGGCGACGGTCTTGGAATAGACCTCGCTCTTGTTCCACTGCTGCAGCACCGCGAAATTCGGGCTGCCCGGCTGCCAATCCTTGCCGCGCTGCCAGCCATAGCCGGCGAGATAATTGGCGGTGGAGGCGAGCACGTCGGGCGCGTTGTGCAGGAGATCGCGCTTGCCGTTGCCGTCGAAATCGACGGCGTATTTCATCCAGGACGAGGGCATGAACTGGGTCTGGCCGAGTTCGCCCGCCCAGGCGCCCTTCATGTCGGCCGGTGCGAGATCGCCGCGCTGGACGATGCGCAGCGCGTCCAACAGTTCGCCGCGAAACTGCTCGGCGCGCCGGCAGTCATAGGCCAGCGTCGCCAATGAACGGATGGTTGCGAACTTGCCGGTGTTGACGCCGAAATCGGTCTCGAGACCCCAGATCGCGACCAGCACCTCGCCTGGGACGCCGTAGGTCTGTTCGATGCGGGACAGCACCGAGCCGTATTGCTTCATCATGTTGGAGCCGCGCGTCATGCGCGGCGGCACCATGCGGCCGGAAAACTCCTCGAAGGTCTGGGTGAAGACCTTTTGCGAGCGGTCGCGGTTGAGCACGCTCTGATCGAGCGTGACGCCGGCGAGCCCGGCGGCAATCGCCTGCTGTGAGATGCCTTTCGCCGCGGCGTCGGTTTTGAAGTCTGCAAGCCATGCGTCGAAATTGCCCGAACCGCAGGCAACGGCGGCGAGGGCTGGCTCGGCGGATAGGATTGACGCGGAGAGGGCTAAGGCTGCGAGAGCAAGACGAGAAATCGTCGGGGTCATCAGATGAAATGGATTCCGTGATGTGATCTGACCGGCGGGGCGCAATCTCGGTCGGAACCGCGGCCAAAGCAAGGCGCATAACTGGGCCGGTCCTGCCCGGAGCCGGGCAGGACCGGATGTCACGAGATCGTTAAGCGTCCGTCCGATTCCGCCACGGGAAGAGGTTGGCGGGGAAGTCGGCGGCGGACTTGCGCGGACGATGCGGCGGGGGCGGCACCGGCCGCGCACCGGGATCGGACGCGATCACCTTGCGGTACAGATGCCAAGTGGCATGCCCGAGCAGGGGGATCACCACGGCGAGGCCGAGGAACGCCGGGATCGTGCCGAGCGCCAGCAGCACCGCCACGATCAGGCCCCAGGCCGCCATCGGCACCGGGTTCCTGGCGACAACGCGCAGCGAGGTGACCATCGCCTCGAACGCACCGGCATGGCGGTCGAGCATCAGGGGGAACGACACGGCGCTGATACAGAGCGCGGCGAGCGCGAACAGGAATCCGGTGCCGCAGCCGACCACGATCAGCCACCAGCCCTGCCGGGTCGTCAGCACGCGCGTGATGAAATCCGAGATCCCGGTCACGCCCTCATAGCCGAAGGCTGCGACATAGATCGCCTGTGCGGTTGCAACCCAGGTCACGAACAGGGCGAGCAGCAATGTGCCGAGACCGAGCATGGCACCGAACGAAGGCGAGCGCAGCACCTCCATGGCATCCCAGGCGCTGGCCTCTTCATAGCGTTCGCGCCGGCTCGAGAGCTCATAGAGACCCAGGGCCGCGAAGGGCCCGATCAAGGCGAAGCCTGCGGCGAGTGGAAACAGCAGCGGCAGCACCGAATAGCCCATCACCACGCGGGCGAGCACGAGGCCCAGCACCGGATAGATCACGCACAGGACGATGGCGTGGCTCGGAACTGCCTTGAAATCCTCCCAGCCGCGCCTCAGCGCGTCATGCAGGTCGGACAGTTGGATGGTCTGGATGGTTGGTCCCGCCGCATCAGCGGGCGGGGCCATTGTAGGGACATTGCCCTGGTAGAGTGTGGCCATGGTCGCTAGCTCCCTTGCCATGCAGCCGAATCCGGCGCCGGCAAACGGCGCAAGCGGCCGCTATTCTTGGATGATCGCGATCCCGACCAGACGCGAATTCTGGAAGGCATCGCGAACTGAACGGGAAGCGTACTCCCAATTCCGAGTCCTGTCCCTCACGCCTGGGTGAGATTCGATGCCGCACCGCAACTTCGACGATGTCATTCGGTCGTCATTTCGCCGCAGATAAGCTGATGCTGGTTGTCGGTTCGCAGAACTCCGCGGGCGCAACGCAGAAACTTCGTCTATAAGTGCCACTCAAGGCCTTCCAACGGATCCTTTTCGGGGAGCAGACATGAGCATTTTCGGGAAAATTATGGGCGCGATCTTCGGTAGCCATCCGGCTTCCGCCGCACCCGCAGGCAGCGCACCGTCGGGCAGCGCGCCCGCAAGCGCTGCGCCGGCCGGATCGGCACCGGCCGCAGCGCCGATGGCAACGGTGGACGTCGCAGCCATCGTCGACAAGCTAGTGGCAGCCCAGAAGGAGAAGCTCGAGTGGCGCACTTCGATCGTCGACCTCATGAAGGCGCTCGACATCGATTCGAGCCTTGCCGCGCGCAAGGATCTCGCCAAGGAGCTCGGCTACACCGGTGACATGAACGACTCCGCGAGCATGAACGTCTGGCTGCACAAGCAGGTGATGTCCAAGCTCGCCGCCAATGGCGGCAAGCTGCCGCCGGAGATCAAGCACTGATCGATCGCTCGGACGCAGCCAAGGGCCCGCGGGATCGCGGGCCCTTTTGCGTTCAGGCAACGAGGTCCGCATCCTCCGGATGCTTGTCGAGATAGTCGGCCACGAAGCCGCAGCCGGCGATCACCTTCCTGCCGTCGCGGCGGATCAGGTCCAGCGCGCCCTTGACCAGCTCGGAAGCGATGCCGCGGCCGCGTAGCGCGCGTGGCGTCTCGGTATGGGTGATGATCACCGCCGACGGGGTCAGCCGGTAGTTGGCGAAGGCGACCTCGCTGCCGATATCGAGCTCGAAGCGGCTCCTGTCCTTGTTGTCGCGTACCGATGCCGCCATGCAAGCTCCTTCCGAAGTGCGTATTGCTTGCCGATCTAGGAGCCCGACCCCGCACTTGGCAAGCGCGGCCAAGGGAGTTGCCGGACCCTAATATTTCCTGACCCTGCTCTTGCAAGTTCCGCGGCGGTTCCCACGTCCTTGAGAAGGACATACGCCCGAATGCGGCCGGCACGGTCGCCAGACATTCGGAGTGTCGTGATAGCCAGCCGCAGACGTATGCCTCTTTTGCAGGAGGTTACGATGTCGGACTTTGGTTTCTTGAATACTCATCGAACATGGGAAGACTGGTGCGGGATGCTGCTCGGCGCGTTGATTGCTGCGTCGCCGTGGTTCCCCATCCAGGATCGCGCGGGGATCACCACCGGACACGAGACGATGGTCCTGAACACGGTGGCAATCGGCCTCGTCGTATTCGGCCTCAGCCAGCTCGAATATGTCGCCTTGCAGCGCTGGCAGGAGGTGGCGACGATCCTGGTCGGGCTGTGGCTGATCGTCTCGCCCTACGTGCTCGGCTATTCCGGCGAAGGTTTTCTCCGGGTCTACCACACGGGTCTCGGAGCGGCAGCGGTGCTCCTCGGCGTGCTCCAGCTGTGGCAGGACTGGGATCTGAGTGACCAGGATATGCTGAAGCACGGACAATAGGCTGCGGATTTCGGCAGGCCCGCCGCGCGATCGGCGGGCCAGCGATTGCTCATCCTTTCACGAGGTCCTGATAGTCCGGGTGCTTCTCGATCCACGCTTTGACGAACGGGCATTGCGGGATCAGCTTCAGGCCGGCTGCTCGGACCTGGTCGAGCGCGCCTTGCACCAGCTTCGAGCCGATGCCCTTGCCGCCGAGCTCTTTCGGCACGTCCGTGTGCTCGAACGTGATGACGTTACCGTCAAGCTTGTAATGTTCGGTCGCAAGATGGCCCTCCACCTCCAGCTCATAGCGGTGATGGGCCTTGTTGTTGATGACGTCGCTCATGTCGTCTCCGGTCAGCTCTTCAGCGAGTCCGTCAGCATCTTGCGGATCGACCAGGCTTCGCCGCCGGAGGAGCCCTTGATGTCGTCGATCCGCCAGCTACCGGCCTCGCGCACGAAGTCGTAACGCACGATCAGGTCGGCGGGTTTGCGGTCGTTGCGGTGGCCGGCGATGGTCACCGCAAGTGTCGCCTTGTCGGCCTCCATCTTCTCGGCGTCAACCTTGAACGACTTCACGTCCGGTTCCTGCGAATTGGTGACGGGATCGAAATCGACCGGTCCGACGTCGCCCTTGGGCGTATGCGCATCCGCCTTGGCCCACAGCGCAACCAGCGCCTTCGAGAGATATTTCGCCTTGGCAGCCTTGTTCTCGATGACGAAGGCACCGCCGCCATCGCCCTTGCCCTTGGCCGCGCGCGTGTAGATCGCGGTCAGGATGGCGATGGGATCGCTGGGAGCGGGCATGACGGCAAATGCCGGGGAGGTACCGGCAAGCAGAGAGGCGACGATGAAGGTCCGGCGGGTGAGCATGAGATGTCCCTGAGGTGATGGCGCGCGACGACGGGCCTGAGCGGCCGGCGTCGGCGCGTATCGCTGTAGACTGATGGAGCGGCCGTTCGGTTCAATCGGTCGCTTTGGCCAGCCGCGCGTCCTCGGCCTGCGGCTGCTGGCGGAGGCAGCCCTGGCAGATGACGAGGGAGCGGTTGACCTTGGCGTCCTGCTCGGCCTCGATGCCGTCCTGCGCCTGCCACCATTCCTTCGAATAGGGCTGAAGGCCTGCTTGCGATCTGTTGTGTTCGGATGCTGTGGCGGATCGCGTTGCGCGCGATGGTCCCGGGACGGATCTCGGCTGGTTGGGATCCTCGCCGGCACCATCCCAGGCGTAGCGCGCAGGCTTGAAGGCGGGATCGGAAGCGAGATGCGCCTGCGGCGCCACGGCACATCCGGCAAGCGCCAGCGATAGCAGGAGGAAGGCGGGCGCTTTGACCATGATGCGGCACTCTGTACGCGAGAACTGGCTGAGGTTGCGCCGATCATGTTTAAAATTCCCTGAACGGTTGCGGCTGCGTCGGCGACAAATGCGCATGCGCTGTTTCATCCTCCTGCTCGCTCTGCTCGTCACCGCTGCGCGCGCCGACGACACAAGACCGTTCAACCCGGCCGACTATCCAGCCGGTGTGCAGAAGGCGCTGCACTACGCCAATGAGGAATGCGACAGCCAGGACGGTGGTGCGGTAACCTTTGCGCCGGACACGGTGCGCAGGATCGACCTGACAGGCGACGGCCGCGACGACTACATCGTCGATTTCCGCGACACCAAATGCGGGGAACGCGAGACCACCTATTGCGGAACCGGCGGCTGCGTCATGAACATCCTGGTGACGCTGCCGGACGGCAGCGTGCGCCCCGTGTTCGACGGCTATGTCCGCAGCTACAAGATCGTGGCGTCGCCGGTGAAGCGCGGCGCCGCGCGTACCGTCCGGTTCGATGTGCATGGCAGCTATTGCGGCGGTTTTGGCGCGCAGGCCTGCGTCAAGGCGAAGGCGATCACGGCGACGCCGTTCGCGTTCAAGCAGCCGTAGAGCAGGGGTGCGGCCGGCGGCCTTGCGGCGGTGCGGGCGTTGGCGATAAATGGGCTGCAAGGAGTGGGCGGCTTGCGCGCCGTCCGCCGTCGAAGAGGAAGCCCCATGCAGCCCCTGCGCATGTCCCGCCGCGTCATGAATCTCGCTCACATGCTGACCCAGAATGCGCGGCGGCATGGATCGCGTCCCGGCTTCGTCTGGGGTGACAAGTCCTGGACCTGGCGCGAGATCGACGCGCAGGTCTCGGCGCTGGCGGCGGCGCTCGCAGCGCGTGGCATCGCCAAGGGCGACCGCATCCTGGTCCATTCCAAGAATGGCGACGAGATGTTCTTCTCGATGTTCGCGGCGTTCCGGCTCGGTGCGGTCTGGGTGCCCACCAATTTCCGCCTGATGCCGGACGAGGTCTCCTATCTCGCGCAGGCCTCCGGTGCGAAGGCGTTTCTGTGCCATGTCGATTTTCCCGAGCATGCGGCGGCCGTGAAGGGCGGCGCGCTCGCGTTCACCTGGAGCATTGACGGCCGGGGCGCGTTCGGCGAGACGTCGGTTGCAGATGCCATCGCGTCGCAGGCGGGGCGCGTGGTCGAGAACGTCGCTGTCGAGCACGACGATCCCTGCTGGTTCTTCTTCACCTCCGGCACCACGGGCCGCTCCAAGGCCGCGGTGCTGACCCACGGCCAGATGGGCTTTGTCGTCACCAACCATCTCGCCGACCTGACACCTGGTGTCACCGAGGAGGATGCCTCGCTGGTGGTGGCGCCGCTCTCGCATGGCGCCGGCGTGCATCAATTGGTGCAGACCGCGCGCGGCGTACGCACCGTGCTGCTGCCGACCGAGAAGTTCGACATCGACGAGGCGTTCCGCCTGATCGAAATGCATCGGGTCAGCAATCTTTTCACCGTGCCGACGATCCTGAAGATGATGGTCGAGCATCCCGCGGCCGACAAATACGATCACTCCTCGCTGCGTCACGTGATCTATGCCGGCGCGCCGATGTATCGCGAGGACCAGAAGGCCGCGCTGAAGAAGCTCGGCAGGGTCATCGTGCAGTATTTTGGATTGGGCGAGGTCACCGGCAACATCACTGTGCTGCCGGCGGCGCTGCACGACCCCGAGGACGGCCCGCATGCGAAGATCGGCACTTGCGGCTTCGAGCGCACCGGTATGCAGGTCTCGATCCAGGACGACGAGGGCCGCGAACTCGGGGCGAACCAGAGCGGCGAGATCTGCGTGATCGGTCCTGCGGTGCTCGCCGGCTATTACGACAACCCCGAGGCCAATGCGAAGGCGTTCCGCAACGGCTGGTTCCGCACCGGCGATCTCGGCCACATGGACGAGGAGGGGTTCGTCTACATCACCGGCCGCGCCTCCGACATGTACATCTCCGGCGGCTCCAACATCTATCCGCGCGAGATCGAGGAGAAGATCCTGACGCATCCTGCGGTCGGCGAGGTCGCCGTGCTCGGCGTGCCCGATGCGACCTGGGGCGAGGTCGGCGTGGCCGTGTGTGTTGCGCGTGAGGGAGCGAAGCCGGTGAGCGAAGCGGAGATGGCGGCGTTCCTCGGCCCGAAGGTGCCGCGCTACAAGATGCCAAAACGGTTCTTCTTCTGGGAAGCGCTGCCGAAGTCCGGCTATGGCAAGGTGCCGAAGCGGATGGTGCGCGACGAACTCGAGGCGCGGGGATTGCTCGACCTCGACAAGACGAAAACAGGCTGAGCGAGGGTCATGCGCAGCATCAGGCAGCCGGGCGCAGCTAGCGCAGAACGGATCCAATGGGTGGAGGCGAGGGGACGCGCCTTCACGTTCACGCTTCAGGCAGGCCTGCCGCTGCTGGAGGCCGCGCGCCGCGGCTTTGCGGCGGAAGGTTTTGCGAGCGGCGTGCTGAATTTTGGCCGTGGCACGCTCGGACCGTTCGCCTATGTGATGCCGGCGCTGTCCAAGACCGGCGAGAATGCTGCGTTCTACAGCGAGACGTTCCGGCCCAAGGGCGTGACGCGCACGAAGCTCGGCAGCATGACGCTCGGCATACGCGACGGCGCGCCGTTCTTTCATTGCCACGGGCTTTGGACGGAGGCGGACGGCAAGCCAAGCGGCGGCCATATGCTGCCGGACGAGACTGTCGTCGCCGAGCCGTTCGAGGTCGAAGCCTTCGGCGTTGATGGCGCGATGTTCACCGCCGAACCTGATCCGGAGACGAACTTCAAGCTGTTCGGGCCGGTGGTGACTGCAAGCGGCGCTGCGCGCACCTCGAGCCGCGCGTTCGCGCTGCGGCTTCGGCCCAACCAGGATTTTGCTTTCTGTCTCGAAGCATTCTGCCGCGCGCAAGGCATTTCGCGCGCGAAAATCCATGGCGGTGTCGGCTCGACCATCGGTGCGCGCTTCACCCATGGCGGCGTGACCGAGCCGTTTGCGACGGAGCTCGCGGTGACGGCGGGAAGCATAGCGCCAGGTGATTCCGGCGCGTTGGAAGCTGCGCTCGAAATCGCCCTGATCGACTACACCGGCGGCATTGCCGAGGGCCGTCTGATCCGTGGCGACAACCCTGTTTTGATGACCATGGAGCTGGTGCTCGAGGCGTTAGGCTAGCATCGGCGAGCGGTCATCAGCGAGACTGTAACTTGGCGATGGCGAGGAAGGTGGAGTCACTTATCCCTGAGCCCGATCCTTGAAAGAGGCTGAGCAAGGGAGACTGAGCCTGACCGGTACTCTCGCTGTTTCTGATGTCATACATGGCGGAGAAACGGTTCAGGAGCTTTTCGACCTTCGCGGGATCGGACAGATCCTTGATCTTCATGAATCTGTCCACGAATTTGGCCTGCTGATCGATCGGCATCGCCGCCATCGAGTCGGGCAGATCGAAGGTGGTCCTGAATACTTCCGAAAGCGCCCGGTCGGCCAGGATGTCGTAGGCCGACGTGATTTCGCCCGCTTTGCGCTGGAAATAGAGCGCCAGGCGCACGCCGGGATTCGTATCTCCCTGCTGTTGCTCCAGGCTTTGCTGAAGATAGTTTGCCTGCGTTTCCCGAAAATGATCGCCCTTCTGAGGACCCAACATCGGGAGGCGCGCGACGTCGCCCTTGCTGTTGAAGTTGAACGTCCCCGCGATTTCGGCAAAGCGAGGATCGCTCTGCGTGTT
Organism: Bradyrhizobium sp. CCBAU 11361; assembly: GCF_028128935.1. NCBI lineage: Bacteria > Pseudomonadati > Pseudomonadota > Alphaproteobacteria > Hyphomicrobiales > Nitrobacteraceae > Bradyrhizobium > Bradyrhizobium sp. CCBAU 11361. Next base: position 120,857 of record NZ_LBJZ01000195.1, on the reverse strand, counting down.
CGCGAAGCTCTTGGGATTGCTCAGGTCGGAGCTGAAGATCTTCTTGAGGAATTCGGTGCTGACCTTCTTGGGATCCAGGCCCTTGGTGACGAGAATGAAATCGATCACCTTCCGGTTTGCGAGCAGGTCGGAAACGCTTCCGATGTCTGCGACGGCTTCCTGATAAGACGTCGCGTCCTTCTGGGCTTGCTCCCGAACTGCCTTCTGCTGCTGGGGGCTTGCGTCCCTCAGCGCTGCAATGACGTAGCTCTTCGCAATATTGAGGACGTCAGCCGGGTCCTGGGCCACCAAGGGAGTCGTCAGATTGCCTTTTGCGTCGAAGTTGAAGTCGCGCGCGAGCTTTACGTACCGATCGTCCTTGAGGGTATAGACGAAGCTCTTGGGATCGTTGAGGTCGCTTTCGAGAACAGCCTTGATCGTGGCTTGCGAGGCTGTCGCCGGGTCGAGGCCGACGGCGCCCAGCGCAAAATTGTACACGTCCGGTGTCGACACGAACGCCTGGACCGAGTTGACCTTGAGGACGGCCGATCTGAAGTGCGTGATAGCCAATGCTTCGCTCAACGGGGTTGCCGCGTCGTAGACGGCGGCCTTGCTGGCGTCGAACTTCTGTTTCGTGATCGTAATGTTTGCAGCAGTTTGTGCGGACACACCTGACGGAAGCGCCCCGTCGGACGAAAACTCGAACGCGCCGGCCAGGTCGACGAACCGGCCAATCGTCCCGATCTGGTCGTTGAGGCTGGAGACGTTCTTCGAATACGAGTCCAGATGATATTTTTCGACCAGGATCTGGAGGTTCAACTGCGGCACGTCGGCGCCCGGTTGCGACAGTTGGGCCGTGTAGTCGGCGATTTTCTGATTGGTGGCGCTGACATCCGATTGTGCTTGCGCAAGCTGGGCGTTGAGGCCGCTCAACTGAGACGCGAAGGTGGTGTTGACGTAGCTGTTCGGATCGGATGGATCGCTGCGCAGGACCTGACTTATCGTGTCGCTCGGCCATTTGCTCTGATCGATTCCGAATGCCGAATAGACGTAGTTGCGAAGACGATCGTTGTTCAGAAGCTGGTCTGCACTGCTGATGCTGCCGATCTGGGCGCTGTAGTATGTCGAGTCGTCGGCAAGCGCATCGACCTGGCTCTTCTTGGTCGCCGTGTACAGACCGATCATCTCATCGGTCTGGTTCTCCGATTGCGCAACGGGCTTCGCACCGCCGGCGAAGGAAAAGGCCGCCGCAAACTCCCGGTACCGTTTGTCGACCAGCTTGTTGACGAAGCTGGTGGGGTTGGAGAGGTCGCTCTCCAGAACCTTTTTCATGAAGGCCTTGGCGTAGGCCATGTCTTCGAGGCCATAGGCCTTCGTCGCATAGTGATAAAGGCGATAATCCTTCATCAGATCGTCGACGGTCTTCACCTTGCCGATGTTAGCCTTGTAATAGGCGGCCTCCCGCGCCACGTCTGGTTGCTGTTCGACCCGCGTCAGCGACTGCTTGAGATTGTGCGCAATGTAGTTGTAACTGAAATACGTTGTGACCATCGCGCATTCCTCGCGGCGTTACGGTCCCGGACGTCCGTCAATCATTGCCGGGTCGCGAGGTGGGGGGCCGGCCTCATGCCAGCACATCGTCTCAGAGCTGCGTCTTTTGGGCGTTCCTGCTTACAATCTGAGGTTTGAATCATCTCCAAGTGACGCAGATCGAGTTTGTGTCTATTTGTTTCTGTATGTTTCTCAAATGCAGCTTTCGCGAGGATTGTGTTCTTGATATGTTCCGGTCAAAGGATGGGTTGAAATAGGTTGGAAGCCGGGCATGAGCCGAAGAAGCGGTCGCACGATCAACCTGCCGGCGCCTTACCTGAAGCGGGTCTGGCTCGACCCGTCGCAGGTTCACGATCGCGAGGCTTATCCGTTTTGCCTGCCGATCTTTCCGGATGATTTCGAGCTCAACTTCGACGCCGCCATCACTGTCATCATCGGGGAGAATGGCACCGGGAAGTCGACGATCCTCGAGGGTATCGCGGCGCTACGACGATGCCGGTGGCGGCAAGGGGTACATGCCGGTCGACCATTCCGACGCGCGCGAGAAGATGGGCGGCCAGCTTTCCAAGGCGTTGCGCGCGAGTTGGCTGCCGAAGATCACCAATGGCTGGTTTTTCCGCGCCGAGAGTTTTTTCTCGGTGGCGCGATACCTGGACAAGGCCGCCCGCGATGCCGGCCAGGTCGGTCCCGATTTCCTGTCGCATTCCCATGGCGAAGGTTTTCTGCGCTTCTTCGAAGAGCGCTGCCAGCGTCAGGGCATCTTCATCTTCGACGAGCCGGAATCGGCGCTGTCGCCGGCGCGCCAGATCGAATTCCTGAGGCTCTTGCGACGCATGGACGACTCCCGCATCTGCCAGGTCATCATGGCAACCCATTCGCCGATGCTGATGGCCTATCCCAACGCGCGGCTGCTGCGGCTCGGGAAATACGGGCTGGAGCCGGTGACGGTGGAGGAGACCGACCATTACCGGTTGATGCGGGAGTTTTGTCACGACCCGCGGGGCTTCGTGGAGGCGACGCTGGCCGAGTGATGGAGGATCGCGACCGACATTCATGCGCTCCATCGTCATTGCGAGCCAACGGGTCCGCGCGAAGCGCGGCCCGATGACAGGCTCCGCGAAGCAATCCAGCATCTTTCCGCGGCGGCAGTCTGGATTGCTTCGCTGCGCTCGCAATGACGGAGAATGAGGCACGCGCATTGTTTTCAACTCGCATCTGAATCGCGAGCACACCTTCGCGGCCTCGCGGCATGAACTGCCCGAGCTTTGCTGTCGTCGCCACCCTCGCAAGTGCCGAGGGCGCAGGGAAGGCCGGGTGCCGGCTGGCACCCGCGGTCCGCTGTGCGCGAAATGCGCTGGAAACAGATGCACAGCGGCATACAGGTGAAGCCAAACATCCGGCCTTCCCTGCGCGGTGGTTTTACGGTTTATGTCGTGATCTCCCCGGGGAGCGATGCACTATTGCCCCCGTCACCTTGCGGATCGCTGACGCGCCCGCCCGGTTGGGCAGCGCACGTCACCGCAAGACTTGGCACACAGACCCCGGATGCCAGGACCACACGATTTTGCCGTACGCAGGCTGCACCGGTCGTGTGCGCGCAGGCAGTTGCTCACGGCGTGAGCCGCCCTGCAAACCACCTTCGCGCCGACGCCGCCTGCGTCCACCACGTCCCATCCCGCATGTCGTGACGATCGCGATACGCCCCTCGGCCGGGCTGGGATGACCGGAAGATGCGATAATTCCGAATTCGCGTAAAGCGAATTGTTTTGATCCGGGCGGATTGACCCCTCCCTTGTGTTTTTGCCCGTCGGGCAACGCAAGGGATGGCGTGGATGCGGGTCGCGATTCCCGCCACAGCCGTGCCACGAACCGGTCTCCCCACGGCCCGAAAATGCGTTACGGTGGTCGCAGCGCGCCTCAAGTCGCGCAGATCCAGGAGTGAGGAAACGGTATGAGGATGAGAATCGGAACGGCGGTCGCCGGGGTGGCGGCGCTGGCGGTGGCGGGGATGGCTCTGACGGCCGCGTTTGAGCCGGTTTGGGCGCACGGGCCGACCCGGCAGAAGGTGCGCGAATCCATCGAGATCAACGCGGCCCCGGCCAAGGTGTGGGCGGTGATCGGCAATTTCCAGGACATGAGCTGGCTCCCGCCCGTCACCAAAACCGAGGGCGAGAAGGGCAACGAGATCGGCGCGACGCGGCGGCTGACGCTGACCGGCGGGGCCACCGTCGACGAGGAGCTCTACAAGTTCGACGCGGCCGCGATGACCTATTCCTACCGGATCACCACCGTCGACGTGAAGGTGCTGCCGGTCACCAACTATTCCTCGACGCTGACGGTGACGCCGAGCGCCGACGGCAAGGCCTCGACGCTGGAATGGGCCGGCGCGTTCTATCGCGGCTTTCCCAACAACGATCCGCCGCCGGAGCTGAGCGACGAGGCCGCGGTCAAGGCGGTGAAGGGGCTGTATCAGGCCGGCCTCGAGGCGCTGAAGAAGAAGGTCGAGAGCGGAAGCTGACCGTGCGGGCCCTGGTCCTGGCGGCGCTGGCCGCCAGCCTTGCCTGCTTCGGCAGCGCCTTCGCCGAAGAGGCGTTCGTCACCAACCAGCTCAGCGACGATCTGATGGTCGTGGACCTCGCCACCGCACGTGCGGTGGCGACCATCCCGATCGGCGGCAAGCCGGCCGGCGTCGCCGTCAGCGCCGACGGCCGCTTTGCCTATGTCACGAGCCCGGATGCCAAGGCGGTGACGGTGGTGGACGCAGCGACGCGGCAGGTCGTGGGGCGGATCGAGGTCGGCGGCGGCCCGCTCGGCATTGCGGTGGCGCCTGACGGCAAGACGGTTTATGTCGCCGATTGGTACGCCGCGGCGGTGCGGGTGATCGACGCCGCGACGCGCAGCCTCACGGCCAGCATCGCGGTCGGCGCCTCGCCGTCGGGCCTGGCGGTGACGCCTGACGGCAAGCTGCTGCTCTCGGCGGACCGCGACGACGACAGCGTCTCGGTGGTGGACGCGGCGACGCGCGCGCGCAAGGCGACCATCAAGGTCGGCACGCGCCCGTTCGGCGTCACCATCGATGCCGAGGGCAAGCGCGCCTACACCGCTAATGTCGGCTCAAACGACGTCTCCGTGATCGACATCGCCGCCGGGTCCGAGATCGGCCGCGTGGCGGTCGGGATGCGTCCCTATGCGGTGGCGCTGGCGCAGGGGCGCGGCTTCGTCACCGACCAGTATGGCGGCACCGTCAGCGTGTTCGATGTTGCGACGTTGAAGCCAGTGAAGCGCATCACTGTTGGCGACTACCCCGAAGGCATCAATGCAACCGCCGACGGCAAGCGCGTCATCGTCGCCTGCTGGGAGAGCAACACGCTTGTTATCATCGATGCTGCCGAGCTGAAGGTGATCGGCGAAGTCAAGACCGGCGACGGCCCGCGCGCGTTCGGGGCGTTCCTGCGGCGGACGGAGTAGGGGAATTGCCCGCTGGCCGTAGCCCGCATGAGCGAAGCGACATGCGGGACTCGTTTCAGCGCTGACGATCCCGGATATCGCTGCGCTCATCCGGGCTACGGCACTGAGCCTATTTCGCTTCGGCAAACGCCTTCAGCTTCAGGAAAAAATCCTTCAGGATCGGGTTGCGGTCCACATAGGTCACGTAGCGGATCGGATGCCGCCTGCGGTCGATGCTCCACGTCATCTGGTCGGTGAGGACGGGAGCGGGGATGATCACGCTCGGCGCCCACACGGGGTTTAGCAGCCAGCCGACCGGCGCCATGTCCCAGATTTCCTTGGCCCAGCCCATGTGGTCGGACGAATATTCCTTGAAGCGCATGGCGAGAAACGCGCCGATGCTGCCGTGGGGTTCGACGTATCGTTCGATCTCCGGCACCGTCGCGTGAAGGCGGGAGGTGACGCCCAGGCACGGGACGAGGACGAGCGGCACGCCGCTGTCGAGCAGCACCTGCGCGCCGCCGACGTCCTGCTTGAGGTTGAACTCGACCGTGTGGGGCCATTCCAGCGCATGGCCGCCGAGCCAGACCACGACGATACGGTCGATGATATCGGGCGCCTTGAGCAGTGCGGAGGCGACGTTGCTGATGGCGCCGATGGCAATGACGTAGAGCGGATTGTCCGGCGAGCCCGCGCGTGCCCGGGCGATGAGGTCGTCCACGGCGGGCGCCGCCTGCGCCGTCTTGCCGGGGCCGACATAGTCGGTGACGCCGCGATGAACCAGGCCATCCGGCGCGACGTTCAGGCGCTCCAGCAGGCGCAGGATTTCCTGATAGCTCAGCTCCATGCCGTGGCCGGGGCTGTCCGCGCGCGCATTGAAGAACGGCGCGGCGTAGATCGCCTCGACATCAAAGCGGTCCTTCGACAGCAGCATCTGCACCAGCGCGAACTGGTCATCGATCTCGTTATAAGTATCGGTGTCGAGCACGACCCGCAACCGGCCGACCGGCGGCGGCTCCAGGAGCTTGAGGCGGCTTGCGTCCGTGAGTGTCATCACCGTCTCCCCGAACAGTTCGTAGGGTGGGTTAGCCTGCGGCTGCGCGAAGCGCAGTCCGCCAGCGTAACCCACCTCTTTTGTCTCTGCGGATACGTACAGTGGTGGATTACGCTTCGCTAATCCACCCTACGTTTCCGCATAATGTCTCGGCAATGTCGCGCATGTGTTCGAACATGTGATCCGGCGCAAGCGCCTGCAGCGCCGCGGGGGCCGCATAGCCCCAGCTGACCGCACCGCAGGCAATCCCCGCGGCGCGCGCCGCGTCGATGTCGCGGACCTCGTCGCCGATTGCGATGACGCGGCCGGGCTCCACGCCGGCGCGGCGGACGACCCGGCGGAATTTCGCGGCCTTGCCGAACAGCGACGCCGAGCAGTCGAAATGCGCGAACAGGGCGGCGGTCTCGCCGAGCTTCTCGCGCGCATTGGCTTCGCTGTCGGAGGTCACCAGCGCGAGCTGCACGCCGTTCTCGGCCAGCGTCCGCAGCATCGCCTCGACGCCCGCAAACAGCGAAATCTCAGCTGCTGCCTCCGCCTTCAGCCGCCGCGCATGCCGCGCGATCGCCGGCAGCTTCCACAGCGGCACCTCGAGCCGGCTGAGGATCTCGCGCGACGAGGCATGCCGCAGCCCCTCGACGTCCTCATCCGCCACACGGCGAAAGCCGAAGCGGTCGGCGACATCGTTGATGGTGCGCAGGAACCAGGGGAAGCTGTCGGCGAGGGTACCGTCGAGGTCGAAAATGGCGAGGGAGTAGGGCATGGAGAGTGGAAGCGTCGGGCGGGCCTGTGCATCCGGTCCGCTGGCGGCGCGCTGACAGATGCTATCGGAGATGCTATATTAACGCCTAGAGGTGACAGATGTCGGAGCTACTGGCAAGGATTACGGTCGATCCGCAGCGTATGCATGGACGCCCCTGCATTCGCGATCTGCGCATCACTGTCGCCGACGTCCTGGGACTGCTATCCGCCGGACAGTCGCGCGACAGCATTCTCGAGGACTATCCGTATCTGGAAGAGGCGGATATCGACGCAGTGCTCGCGTATGCCGCGCGTCAGGTTGACCACCCGATCATAGCGGCCAAATAGCTTGCTTTACCTGATCGACGCTCAGCTTCCCCCTGCACTCGCGGAAGCCTTACGTCGTGCCGGATACGATGCAGCACATGTGGTCGAGTTCGGGATGGCAAACGCGACCAACGGGGCGATTTGGAGCGAGGCCGTTTCGCGATCGGCCGTTCTCGTAACCAAGGACCGCGACTTCTCGCTTCTCCGAACCGCAAAGGGACAGGGGCCTATCGTGCTGTGGGTTCGCGTTGGGAACATCGACAATCGCGCGCTGGTGCGGCAGTTTCTGAGCGCCATGCCGCAAATTGTCGAAGCCGTCGCGCGGGGCGAGGCCGTCATTGAGTTCGTCGGTGGTTAGTCATGGCAAGCGGGATCGAACCACCCTTTCTATTTCGTCAGGAGGGTCTATCGATCCACGCGGCCGTCCGCGCCGGCCTCCCGGCAGGCATCTCCTGCAAGACGACGCTTCTCGGCTTGATCGCGAAGCAACTCAGCTTTCCCGACTACTTCAGCGAAAATTGGGATGCGCTTGAGGAGTGCCTACGCGATCTCTCCTGGTTACCCGCGGGGCCGGTTGTTCTGGAGCATGTAGACCTCCCACTTGTTCGAGACATCGCGAATGCGAGGATTTATATCGTGATACTCGCCGACGTGGCCCGCGACATATCGAGGTCGGGTCGTCCACTCCACGTGGTATTCCCACCTGCTTTTCGCGAACAGATATTGCGGCTTCTTCGACAGTAGCGGCGAGGCTGGCTACTCCGCCGCCTCGCTCGTCCTCCCGCGCTTCGGCTTCCGTGCCTTTTTCAGCACCGGCTCCAGGAACTTGCCCGTATAGCTCCTTGGCGCTTTCGCGATGTCTTCCGGCGGGCCCCAGGCGACGATCTCGCCGCCGCCGTCGCCGCCTTCGGGGCCGAGGTCGATGACCCAGTCGGCGGTCTTGATGACTTCGAGATTGTGCTCGATGACGACGACCGTGTTGCCCTGTGCGACCAGCTCGTGCAGCACTTCCAGCAGCTTCTTGACGTCGTGGAAGTGGAGGCCGGTGGTGGGCTCGTCGAGGATGTAGAGCGTGCGGCCGGTGGCGCGCTTGGACAGCTCCTTGGCGAGCTTGACGCGCTGGGCTTCGCCGCCCGAGAGCGTGGTGGCCTGCTGGCCGACATGGATGTAGTCGAGGCCGACGCGGTGCAAGGTCTGGAACGTCTCGCGCACGCGCGGCACCGCCTTGAAGAAGTCGGCGGCTTCCTCGACGGTCATGTCGAGCACGTCGGCGATGGACTTGCCCTTGAACAGGACTTCGAGCGTCTCGCGGTTGTAGCGCTTGCCCTTGCAGACGTCGCAGGTGACGTAGACGTCGGGCAGGAAGTGCATCTCGATCTTGATGACGCCGTCGCCCTGGCAGGCCTCGCAGCGGCCGCCCTTGACGTTGAAGGAGAAGCGGCCTGGCTCGTAGCCGCGCGCCTTGGCTTCGGGCAGGCCGGCAAACCATTCGCGGATCGGCGTGAAGGCGCCGGTATAGGTCGCGGGGTTCGAGCGCGGGGTACGGCCGATCGGCGACTGGTCGATGTCGATGATCTTGTCGATGTGCTCGAGGCCCTCGATGCGGTCGTGCGGCGCGGCGCCCTCGCTGGCATTGTTCAGCTTGCGGGCGATGGCGCGGTAGAGCGTGTCGATCAGCAGCGTCGACTTGCCGCCGCCTGACACGCCGGTGACGCAGGTGAACAGGCCGAGCGGAATCTCGGCGGTGACGTTCTTGAGGTTATTGCCGCGCGCGTTGACCACCTTGATGGTGCGGCGATGGTTCGGCGGACGCCGCTCCGGCACCTCGACCTCGAGCTCGCCGGTCAGGTACTTGCCGGTCAGCGATTTCGGATTGCGCATGATCTCGGCAGGCGTACCTTCGGCGACGATGTGGCCGCCATGCATGCCGGCGCCGGGGCCGATGTCGAGCACGTAATCGGCGAGGCGAATGGCGTCCTCGTCATGTTCGACCACGACCACGGTGTTGCCGAGGTCGCGCAGGCGCTTGAGGGTGTCGAGCAGGCGCGCGTTGTCGCGCTGGTGCAGGCCGATCGAGGGCTCGTCCAGCACGTAGAGCACGCCGGTCAGTCCCGAACCGATCTGCGAGGCCAGGCGGATGCGCTGGCTCTCGCCGCCCGACAGCGTGCCGGAGGAGCGGGAGAGGGTGAGGTAGTTGAGGCCGACGTCGAGCAGGAAGGTGAGGCGCTCGCGGATCTCCTTGAGGATGCGGCCAGCGATCTCGTTCTGCTGCTTGTTCAGCGCCTCCGGCACGGTCTCGAACCACTCGCCGGCCTTCTTGACCGACAGCTCCGAGATCTCGCCGATGTGCTTGGTGCCGACCTTGACGCAGAGCGCCTCGGGCTTGAGCCGGAAGCCGTTGCAGGCGCCGCAGGGCACGTCGTGGAAATACTTCGCCAGCTCCTCGCGCGCCCATTCGCTCTCGGTCTCGCGGTAGCGGCGGTTGATGTTGGTGATGACGCCCTCGAACGGCTTCTTGGTGTCGTAGGAGCGCACCCCGTCCTCATAGGAGAACTTGATCTCGTCCTCGCCGGAGCCATGGAGGATCGCGTCTCTCGTCTTCTTGGGCAGATCCTTCCATTTGGTGGTCAGCGTGAACTTGTAGTGCTTGCCGAGCGCCGTCAGCGTCTGCACGTAATAGGGTGACGACGATTTGGCCCAGGGCGCGATCGCGCCCTTGCCGATGGCGAGCTCCTTGTCGGGGATGACGAGATCCTCGTCGACATGCTGCTCGACGCCAAGGCCGCCGCAGGCAGGACACGCGCCGTAGGGATTGTTGAACGAGAACAGGCGCGGCTCGATCTCGGGGATGGTGAAGCCGGACACCGGGCAGGCGAACTTTTCCGAGAACAGCATGCGCTCGGGCCCGCTCTTGTCGTGGATCTTTGCGGTCTTCTTCTTTTCCTCGGCCGGCGCCGCAGCGGGCGCATCGGCGAATTCGACGACGGCAAGGCCCTCGGCGAGCTTCAGCGCGGTCTCAAAGCTTTCGGCGAGACGCTGGCCGATGTCGGCGCGCACCACGATGCGGTCGACGACGACGTCGATGTCGTGCGGAAACTTCTTGTCCAGCGTCGGCGCTTCCGCGAGCTCGTGGAAGGTGCCGTCGATCTTGACGCGCTGAAAGCCCTTCTTGAGCCATTCGGCGAGCTCCTTGCGGTACTCGCCCTTGCGGCCACGCACGACGGGGGCGAGCAGGTACAGGCGCGTGCCCTCGGGCAGCGCCAGCACGCGGTCGACCATCTGCGAGACGGTCTGGCTCTCGATCGGCAGGCCGGTGGCCGGCGAATAGGGTACGCCGACGCGCGCCCACAAGAGGCGCATGTAGTCGTAGATCTCGGTGACGGTGCCGACGGTGGAGCGCGGATTCTTCGAGGTCGTCTTCTGCTCGATCGAGATCGCCGGCGACAGGCCGTCGATCTGGTCCACGTCGGGCTTCTGCATCATCTCCAGGAACTGGCGTGCATAGGCCGACAGCGATTCGACGTAGCGGCGCTGGCCCTCGGCATAGATGGTGTCGAAGGCGAGCGAGGATTTGCCGGAGCCGGAGAGGCCGGTGAACACCACGAGCTTGTCGCGGGGAATCTCGACGTCGATGTTCTTGAGGTTGTGCTCGCGCGCGCCACGGATCGTAATTGCGCGCAGGCTGGAGCCCGCGTTCTGTTGTTGGCGCTTCGCCTTGATCACTTCATCCATCCCGGTGGTCCCTAGGGAATCCCAAAGACGCGCAACCGCGCCAAGGGTGAAGGCGCGCTTTGCCCGGAACCGGGATCGGCGCCGATGGGGTTGTCAGCGAACGTAGGAAGAACAGCGACGGATTTCCAGTGCGAGTTGCGAATCGTCAACGGATTGTTGGCGTGCTGGCGGCATCTGGCAGCAGCAGGGCGTGCGGAACTGCGCTGAATGTACCGCCAAAACAAAAAGGCCGGCGCGAGGCCGGCCTTTCGTGACGATGTGACGTCGAAGCTCAGTACTTCGCCACGACCGGGCCGCCGAAGGTGTAGTTGAGGCGGACAGTGCCCATGTCGACGTCCTGCTTGATGCGGTCGATACGGTCGTTGACGCCGAGAACCGTAAAGCTGACATCGCGGCCGCCCATGAACAGATGGTCGTATTCGATCGCAACGGACCAGTTCGGCGCGAAGCCGAATTCGAGGCCGGTGCCGACCACGCCACCCCAACGCGTCTCACTTGCGCTGTCGATGACCACGCCGCCGAACAGGCCGTTGTATTTGGCGTGCGTGACGGCCGCGCCACCCTTCACGTACCAGAGCACGTTGTTCCAGGCATAGCCGACCTGGCCGGTGAACAGGCCGAGCGCATCGATCTTTGTCTGGTTGACCAGCGGCGCGAGCGCTGCGGGCGAGCTCGTGTTCGAGCCCTTCAGGTTGGCCCAGTCGCCCTGAGCTTCGAGGCCGAATACCCAGCTGGCCGACTGCCAGCGATAACCGATTTGGCCACCGACGAGGCCGCCGGTCGCATTGTGACAGCCCTCAGCGGTAACGGGGACGGCCACGCCGAGGACCGAGTTGAGATCCCAGCAGTTGCGGCTCGAGGCGCCGCCGCCGTTGAGGCCGATATAGAAGCCGGACCAGTTGTAGACCGAGGCCACAGCGATCGGCGCCTTGGTATAGGGGCGGGCCGCCAGGTCGGCCGCCGAGGCAGGTGCCAACGCGCTGAGTGCGAGCAAACTGGCTGAAGCCAGCACAATCCTCTTCATTTCAAATTCCCCAGTTTCGTTTCTCTTTGTCGGCAAAAAGCAGCGGACCTAACGACCCAACTGATGGCATTGCTTTACACTATTAAATCCAAAGGTTGTGTCACCGAGGCGCCACACCTCTCCAAAAACGCTAGCGAGCGGCTGGACTGGATACTTAGGCGCGAAAAACAAAAAGGCCGGCGCGAGGCCGGCCTTTCGTGACGATGTGACGTCGGTGGCGAAGCTTAGTACTTCGCGACCACCGGGCCCCCGAAGTGATAGTTCACGCCGACCTGCACGGTGTGGAAGTTGAGCGTGCCGGTGGGGAGGGCGCCCGAGAAGTAGGTCTCGCCGCCGAGGCTGCGATAGAGGTACTCGCCCTTGACCGACCACTGCGGCGCGAAGAACGCTTCGACGCCCGCACCGACGGTCCAGCCGGAGTGCCACTTGCTGTCCGACGCGGTCACGCCGAGAGCGGAGAGGCTGATCTTGTTGTCGATCCAGGCGTAGCCGCCGGTGCCGTAGAACAGGACGTTGTCGACGGCGTAGCCGATGCGGCCGCGCACGGTGCCCATTGCATCGGTCTTCGAGGTCGCGGTTGCGGTCACAACGCCGAAACCGGGGACGACAGAGGCGCCGGTCGCCGTAGCGCTGACGTCAGCCCAGGCGCCATCGGCCTCGACACCGAACACGACGTTGCCGGTCTGCCAGTTGTAGCCGGCGGTGCCGCCGACGAAGCCACCCTTCATCTTCGGGTCGCCCGAAGCGTTTTCCCAGGCGCCGCCGCCAACGATACCGATGTAGAAGCCGGTCCAGTTGTAGACCGAGGCCACAGCCACCGGAGCCTTCGTGTACGGGCGAGCCGCAAGATCGGCAGCCGACGCGGGGGCGGCAAGAGCGAACAAACAGGCCGAAGCCAACAAAACCTTCTTCATTTTCAACCTAATCCCAGTCCCAGTTTCTGTTGTGCCTTCCACGGTAGGGAAGGGCATCGGACGCTGCGGTCCAACTGATGTCGTGCTTACACCAGCAAAGCTGCAAGTTGTGTCTCTCAAAAGCCACAACAATCACAAAACGTAATGGTTACTGACTGATTGAATTGGAAGTCGCAGCAAAAAGGCCGGCGCGAGGCCGGCCTTTCGTCAGAAGACAAACTCTGCTTGCGATCAGTACCTGCCGATGATCGGGCCACCCCAACGGTAGTTCAAGCGGACGAGAGCCATATCGACGTCCTGGCGGACGCGTTCGGTCTGAACGAACGCGCCGGCGAAGTTGAAGTCGACGTTACGATCGCCAAGGAAGATGTGATTGTACTCGACGCCCACCGACCAGTTCGGGGCGAAGCCAAATTCGACACCCGCGCCGACCGTTCCGCCCCAGCGGGTTTCGTTGGCCGAACCGAAGACAGTGCCTGCACCCACGAATCCTGGCGCGACGATGAGGTCGTATCTGTCGTCCACTACGGCGGCGCCACCCTTCACGTAGAACAAAACGTTATTCCAGGCATAGCCGATCTGGCCGGTAATCAGGCCGAAGGCATCGATCCGCGTACGGTTCTGCTGACCCAGGGCAGTCGGGCTGATGTTGTTTCCGCTGAAGTCAGCCCAGTTACCCTGGCCTTCCACGCCAAACACCCAATTGGCTGACTGCCAGCGGTAGCCGACCTGACCACCAACCGTGCCGCCGGATGCGTCATGGCAGCCATCGGTGACCAGCGTGCCGACCACCGGTGTCACGAAGTCCCAGCAATTGCGGCTCGTACCCCAGCCACCGTTGATGCCGATGTAGAAGCCGCTCCAGTCGTAGATGGCGGCGACCATCGGCGGGGGAGCCTTGGTATAGGGGCGTGCAGCGAGATCCGCCGCGCTTGCGGGAGCCGCCAGGCTCAACGCCATTGCACCGATTGCACCAATCAAAATCTTATTCATTGCAGTCTCCCCAGTTTCGATCCGCTTCTTGAAATTTCCCGAAGCGGCCAATCAGGCGCGACGCCCATATGAACTTAATTCCAAGGCAAACGTAGCTTAAGCGGGAGGCAGAGTCCGTCGCCGAAATGCAACAGTCGCAAGGCAACTGCAACGTGTGTAACTTGATGAATGTTAAGTGCCTTTGGTCGTTTGCGGGAACCGGGAAAAGTTCCATCCAGCGCAAACTATGGTTCCATTCAGCGCAAACTATTTGGGCAGCACGTGGGTACCGTCCGGCCCAAACATTTCGCACGCGCACGAGCAGGAACAAATCTGGAACGGACCGGTGGCCGATGCTATATATGGGGATAACCTGAGGGCTGATGGGCTGATCGGTCCGCGCAAGCGTATAGGGTCGCCTCAACAGGTTGCAGAGGACCGCGGGGCGCGGTCGGGCCTTATGAATTCAGCGGCATTCGGAGTGGAGAGCGGCGATGGCGGGAAGCGTCAACAAAGTCATTCTGGTTGGAAATCTCGGCAAGGATCCTGAAATCCGCCGCACCCAGGACGGGCGGCCGATCGCGAATTTGAGCGTCGCGACCTCGGAGACCTGGCGCGACAAGAACAGCGGCGAGCGCAAGGAAAAGACCGAGTGGCATCGCGTCGTGATCTTTAATGAAGGGCTCTGCAAGGTCGCCGAGCAGTACCTGAAGAAAGGCGCCAAGGTTTACATCGAGGGCGCGCTCCAGACCCGCAAATGGACCGACCAGAGCGGCGTGGAGAAGTACTCCACCGAAGTCGTGCTCCAGGGCTTCAACTCGACGCTCACGATGCTCGACGGCCGCGGCGGCGGGGGAGGCGGCAGCTTCGGCGAGGAGCCGGGCGGCGATTTCGGCTCCTCCGGTCCCGTCAGCAGTGCGCCGCGCCGCGCCGTTGCTGCCGGTGGCGGTGGCCGCAACAGCGACATGGACGACGACATCCCGTTCTGAGCGTGGGGATAGATCGAAGTGAGTTTCGATCTGTTTGTCGATCGGTTCGAGAACGGACAATCGATCGGAGCAAGCACCGAGGAATTCGAGCGAGTTTTCGGGCCATTCGAGGTCGAAAGAGACGAGACTCGCTCGTTTCGGCGCCTTCGGTTTAGTGATCGGGGCGAAGCCGACGCCTACGTCAGCGGCGCTGGCGCCTGTATGTTTAATCATTTCGGCGGCGAAGAATTCTTCGAGCGCCTGTTTGAATTTCTCACCGAGACGGGCCGCGTTGCATACTGGCCCGGCGCAGACTGCGCGGCCGCAGTTGCGAACCCGATATCCCTTTCCCAGCTGCCGGCTGACATGCGGCGGAGCCTGCGGCCCGCTGTGGTTCACTCGCACTCCGAACTGATGCTGAGGATTTTAGCCTAGCCAGCAAATGTGTGGTTATTCAGCGTCGGGTCACTCGCGGCAGTCTCATTCGATCTGGCAGTATTGCTTGCCAATCTTTTGACGAAGCTTGGAATTCTAGCCTTCGTTGAGGTTCAGCTTGAGCTTTTTGACGCCGCTCGATGTTAGTGATATTAACTTCATGTTAATGATATTTACATCGCATGCGCCGGCGCGGTTGGCGCGATGATTGAAGGGCCCACTCATGAGCCTCGCGCCGCTGCTTCAGGCTGCTCCAGCGATCCCGCTGCATGCCTTTGCCGCCATGGCCGCCCTGGTGCTCGGCCTGGTCCAGTTCGCGGCTCCCAAAGGCACGCTGCCGCACCGGACGATCGGCTGGATCTGGGTGGTGCTGATGGCGGTCGTGGCCGCCTCCTCGTTCTGGATCCACCAGATCCGTCTGGTCGGACCGTTCAGCCCGATCCATTTCCTGTCGATCTTCACGCTGGTGGTGCTGCCGCTCGCGGTATGGCGGGCGCACACCCATCGCGTGGCCGATCACCGGCGCATGATGATCTTCATCTTCGCCGGCGCGCTGGTGGTGGCGGGCCTGTTCACGTTGCTGCCGGGGCGCATCATGCACCACGTGATTTTCGGGGCGT
The DNA here is from genome assembly GCF_028128935.1 of Bradyrhizobium sp. CCBAU 11361. NCBI lineage: Bacteria > Pseudomonadati > Pseudomonadota > Alphaproteobacteria > Hyphomicrobiales > Nitrobacteraceae > Bradyrhizobium > Bradyrhizobium sp. CCBAU 11361. The sequence continues at coordinate 105,096 of NZ_LBJZ01000195.1, read as the reverse complement.
AAGGGGCGGTTTCGGGCGGCTCGTCCGGGCCCCGCCCAGGGCGGTGCCGGAGAGGGCGTAAGTCTCTGGAAAAACAGTCGGAAAAAGCGCTTCCCTTTACCCCCGCAAGGGTGGTTATCAGGGGCTCGATGCGCTATATGATTCCCAGATAAAACCTCACCGGATTTCCCCTTGGCTGACGACGACGACAAGCCCGGCGACCAGCCGGCGCAACCCTCGGATATTCGCCCCGTCTCCATCTTCGAGGAGATGAAGAAGTCCTATCTCGACTACGCCATGAGCGTGATCGTGGCGCGGGCGCTGCCCGATGCGCGCGACGGTCTGAAGCCGGTGCATCGCCGCATCCTGTACTCGATGAACGAGCAGGGGCACACACCCGACAAGAAATACGTCAAGTCCGCCCGCGTGGTCGGCGACGTCATCGGTAAGTATCATCCGCACGGCGACCAGTCGATCTACGACGCCATGGTCCGCATGGCGCAGGACTTCTCGATGCGCGTGCCGTTGATCGACGGCCAGGGCAATTTCGGCTCGGTCGACGGCGATCCCCCGGCCGCCTATCGATACACCGAAGCGCGCCTGACGAAGGCGGCGCTGGCTCTGCTGGCCGACATCGACAAGGACACCGTCGACTTCCAGCCGAACTACGACAACAACGAGACCGAGCCATCGGTCTTGCCGGCCAAGTTCCCGAACCTTCTCGTCAACGGCGCCGGCGGCATCGCGGTCGGCATGGCGACCAACATCCCGCCGCACAATCTCGGCGAGGTCATCGACGCCTGCGTCGCGCTGATCGACAACCCTGCGCTCACCATCGACGAACTCATCAACATCGTGCCGGGACCCGATTTCCCGACCGGTGGTGTCATTCTCGGACGCGCGGGCATCCGCGCCGCCTATCACCTCGGCCGCGGCTCGATCGTCATGCGCGGCAAGGTCGCGATCGAGACCATCCGCAAGGAGCGCGAGGCGCTCATCATCACCGAGATTCCCTACCAGGTGAACAAGGCGACGATGGTCGAGCGCATCGCCGAGCTGGTCAAGGAAAAGAAGATCGAGGGCATCGGCGACCTGCGCGATGAATCCGACCGCGACGGGTACCGCGTCGTCATCGAATTGAAACGCGACGCCGTGGCGGATGTGGTGCTGAATCAGCTCTACAGATTCACGCCGCTGCAGACGAGCTTCGGCGTCAACATGGTGGCGCTCGACAGCGGCCGTCCGCGGATCATGCATCTGAAGGACCTGCTGGCCATCTTCGTCGACTTCCGTGAGCGGGTCGTCACGCGGCGCACCAAGTACCTGCTCGCCAAGGCGCGCGATCGCGCCCATATCCTGGTCGGTCTCGCGATCGCTGTCGCCAATATCGACGAGATGATCCGCGTCATCCGCACCTCGCCCGACCCGACCACCGCCCGCGACACCCTGATGTCGCGCGACTGGCCGGCCCGGGACGTCGAGGACATGCTGACGCTGATCGACGATCCGCGTCACCGCATCAGCGCCGACGGCACGATCCGGCTGTCGATGGAGCAGGCGAGGGCCATTCTCGACCTGCGCCTTCAGCGCCTCACCGCACTCGGCCGTGACGAAATCCGCGACGAGCTCGACAAGCTCGCCGGCGAGATCGCCGATTATCTCGACATCCTACGCTCGCGCGAGCGCGTGCTGGGTATCATCAAGACCGAGCTTGCCGAGGTGAAGGCCGAGTTCGCCACCCCGCGCCGCACCGTGATCATCGAGCAGGAAGGCGAGGTCGAGGACGAGGACCTGATCCAGCGCGAGGACATGGTCGTCACCGTCTCGCACGCCGGCTATGTCAAGCGGGTGCCGCTGTCGGCCTATCGGGCGCAGCGCCGCGGCGGCAAGGGCCGCGCCGGCATGCAGACCCGCGACGAGGATTTCGTCTCGCGCCTGTTCGTCGCCTCCACGCACACGCCGGTGCTGTTCTTCTCGTCACGCGGCCAGGTCTACAAGGAAAAGGTCTGGCGCCTGCCGATGGCCGCGCCGAACGCGCGCGGCAAGGCGCTGATCAACATCCTGCCGCTGGAGCAGGGCGAGCGCATCACCACCATCATGCCGCTGCCCGAGGACGAATCGACCTGGGGCAACCTCGACGTGATGTTCGCGACGACAGGCGGCAACGTCCGGCGCAACAAGCTGTCCGACTTCGTCGACGTCCGCCGCTCCGGCATCATCGCCATGAAGCTCGACGAGAACGAGTCGATCGTCGACGTGCAGATCTGCACCGAGCGCGACGACGTGCTGCTGACCGGCGCCGGCGGTCAGTGCATCCGCTTCCCCGTCACCGACGTGCGCGTGTTCACTGGGCGTACCTCGATGGGCGTGCGCGGCATTGCGCTTGGCGAGGGCGACAAGGTGATCTCGCTGGCGATCCTGCGCCATGTCGAGACCTCCTCGGACGAACGCTCGGCCTACCTGAAGATGCGCCGTGCGGTGGCCGGCGAAGCCACGGCCGAGGAGCCGGCAGTGGACGCCGAGGCCGAGGAGACCTCCGGCAGCTTCCAGCTCGCCCAGGAGCGCTATGTCGAGATGTCGGCGGCCGAGCAGGTCGTGCTCACCGTCTCCGTCAACGGCTATGGCAAGCGGACCTCGTCCTACGAGTACCGCACCACCGGCCGTGGCGGCAAAGGCATCGTCGCCATGAGCGTCAACAACCGCAACGGCAACCTGGTGGCCTCCTTCCCGGTGGAGGACGCTGATCAAATCATGCTGGTCACCGACAAGGGCCAGCTGATCCGCTGCCCGGTCGAAGGCATCCGCATCGCCGGCCGCTCGACCCAGGGCGTGATCGTGTTCGACACCGCAGAGGACGAGCACGTCGTCTCGGTCGAGCACATCACGGAAGAGGCGGAGAGCGGGAACGGGGCGAACGGGGAGTAACGCGTAGCCCGGATGGAGCAGGAGGTCGGTGCGAAGCGCCGACCGACGGCGCAATCCGGGACCAGGTTTGTACCCGTAGCCCGGATGGAGCGCAGTGAAATCCGGGACCTCTGTGCGCCTGGCAAGAATCCCGGATTACGCTTGCGCTCCATCCGGGCTACGAACTTCCCTAGATCTCCAGCTCCGTGCCGAACTCCACCACCTGCTTGGTCGGCACGCCGAAGAACGCGGCCGAGCGTTCGGCGTTGCGTTGCAGGAAGGCGAACACGGTTTCGCGCCAGACCCACATGCCCGGGACGTCCTCGCGCGGGATGATGGTCTCGCGGCCGACGTAATAGGTGATGTCGGAGAGGTCGATGCCGGGCAGCTTGCCCTGGCGGCAGGCGAGCGTCAGCCCGTCATAGATCGTCGGGTTCTGCATGAAGCCGTAATGCAGGGCCACCCGGGTGATGCCCGGGATGATCTCGATCACCTCGGTGCGGTCCTCGTCGGTGATATGCGGCGATTCCTCGATCAGGACGGTGACGAGGACGATACGTTCATGCAGCACGTGGTTGTGATTGACGAACTGGGTCAGCGCCAGCGGCACGCCCCTCGCTGCGGATGCCAGGAACACCGCCGTGCCGGGCAGCCTGGCGCTGCACTTGTTGACCGCGGTCTCGATCAAATCCTCCTCGGGCTGGCGCAGTTTTCCGCGCGCGGCCTCGACCAGCTTCACGCCGGCGCGCCAGGTCAGCATCAGGAACGCGACGAGGGCCGCGAGCAGCAGCGGAAACCAGCCACCCTCGAACAGCTTGATCGAATTGGCCGAGAAGAAGATCACGTCGATCACGAAGAAGAAGCCGTTCACGGCAACCACGAGCCACGGCGAATAGCCCCACTGGATCGCGACCAGGGCTGCGAGCAGCGTGGTGATCGCCATCAACAGCGACACCGCGATGCCATAGGCGCCGGCCAGCGCATCGGAGGTGCCGAAGGAGAGCACGGCGCCGAGCGTTCCGGCGGCGAGCAGCCAGTTCACCAGCGGCACGTAGATCTGGCCGATCGCGTGGCTGGTGGTGTGGCGGATCTGCATCCGCGGCAGGAAGCCGAGCTGGATCGACTGCTGCGTTAGCGAGAACACGCCGGAGATGATGGCCTGCGACGCGATCACGGTCGCGACCGCGGAGAAGGCGACCAGCGGGTAATGCAACGCGTCTGGGCAGAGCTGGAAGAACGGGTTCTCGATCATGGAGGGATCGGTGATCAGGAGCGCGGCCTGGCCGAAGTAGTTCAGCACCAGCGCGGGCAGGCAGATGGCGAACCAGGCCAGCCGGATCGGGAAACGGCCGAAATGTCCCATGTCCGCGTACATGGCCTCGCCGCCGGTCACGGCGAGGAAGGCGGCGCCCAGGATGCCGAAGGAGACATGGAAATCCTGGTGGATCAGGAAGTCGAAGGCATAGAGCGGGCTCAGCGCCGCCAGCACCGCCGGCGCCTTGACGATGCCGTGGATGCCGAGCGCCGCGAGCACGAAGAACCAGGCCAGCATCACCGGTCCGAAAATGCGGCCGATGAAGCCGGTGCCCTGCTTCTGCATCATGAATAGGCCGATCAGGATGACGACGGTGACGGGCACGACGGCAGGTGCAAGCGAGGGCGCATCGACCTTGAGGCCTTCGATGGCTGATAGCACGGAGATCGCCGGCGTGATCGCACCGTCGCCGTAGAGCAGGGCGGCGCCGACGAGGCCGACCACCAGAAGATGCGCGCGCCAGGTGCCGGGTTGGGCGTTGCGGGCGTGGAGCAGGGCCAGCAGGGCGACGATGCCGCCTTCGCCGCGGTTGTCCGCGCGCAGGATCAAAAGCGCATATTTCAGCGAGATGATCAGCAGCAGCGCCCAGAGGATGAGCGATGCAATCCCCAGGACAGCATCGGGAGCGAGGGTAGCCCCACGGGCGGCCGCCTTGGCGGCTTCCTTCAGGGCATAGAGAGGGCTGGTGCCGATATCGCCATAGACCACCCCGAGGGCGCCCATGGTCATGGCAAGCGGCAGTGGATCAGGATGATGGCCGGAAGCGACTGCGGGCGTACTGGACAATGGCGACCCCCTGATGGGATCGCGCCCGGCGGGCCATTCCGACGGGCGCGAGCGTCACGCAGTCTGCGACGAGACGTCGCAAATATCCATGGGGTTTATCTTGTCGCCGATCTTGGGCTCGATCTTGAGCTCGATCTTGGAGGCTTACCTGACGCGAAACTGACAGACCCGGTTACGGGGTGCGGTCGGCCGTCACGAGGCGAACCACGCGAACGTCAGCCTTGGTGCCGGCACGGCGGAGGCAGGACGCTTCGAAATTCGGCCAGGACTGCTGCGAGCAATCGCGGCCGATGGAGCGGATATCGAGCCGATCGGCCTTGGCGAGCGGCTGCGGCACGCTGGCCTCGACGGTCGGGGCAAAGCCGGGCAGGAGGGTGAGGGCTGCGGCAACACACGCAGAGATGGCGATCGCTGAAAGAGCCTTGATCATTGACAGTCCCCTGTGATGCGGCCGCTACGCCCAGTATGCGGCCCGTCATTTGTTGGCCGGATTAGTAACCATGGCCAGTTTCCGGACGTCTTCGCGGACGCGGGAAATGGTTTCGTTCGCGCTCCGTTTTGTTTCGTGGCCGCCCCGAGGACGAAACAAAGCGGCCGTCGCCGACGCGGCAGGCGGGACATTTTTCGGGAAACGGCAGGGAACGGCAGGGAAACGGACATGGAACCAGCCCGGCTTGCCGGGCCGGGCCGGGCGCGGTAGGACGGGACCATGCCGCGCATTGCCTTCTACCCAGGTTCCTTCGACCCCATCACCAACGGCCATCTGGACGTGGTCCGGAACAGTGTCTCCCTGTGCGATCGGCTGGTGGTCGCGATCGGCGTCCATCCCGGCAAGAAGCCGTTGTTCTCAACCGAGGAGCGGCTCAAGATGCTCCATGACGTCTGCGGGCCGGTCGCGGCCCAAGTCGGCTGCACGCTCGAGGCCGTGACCTATGACGATCTCGCGGTCACCGCGGCGCGCAGGCACGGCGCGACTGTCATGATTCGGGGGCTGCGCGATGGCACCGACCTCGACTACGAGATGCAGCTCGCCGGGATGAACGGCGCTATGGCGCCCGACGTGCAAACCGTCTTTCTGCCGGCTTCTCCGGCGGTCCGCCCAATTACCGGCACACTGGTGCGCCAGATCGCCGCCATGGGCGGAGATATTTCGACCTTCGTGCCGCCGCTGGTCGCAAGTCTGCTCAAGGCCAAATTCGCCGGATAACGGCGCACCTCTTCATCTCACCTGATCCGGAGTTTTCATGATCCGTCGTCTCGCAATTCTTGCCACGATCTTTGCCGCGCTCTTCAGCGCGGTCCCGGCGGTGGCGCAGCAACTACCGGCGAACCTCGACAAGGCCAACGCGCTCGTCATCGACACCACCAAGGGCCGCATCGTCATCAAGCTCAGGGCCGACCTTGCGCCCCAGCATGCCGAGCGCCTCAAGCAGCTCGCGCGCGAGGGCTATTACAACAACGTGCCGTTCCATCGCGTGATGGATGGCTTCATGGCGCAGACCGGCGACGGCCAGAATTTCAACGGCACCGGCGGCTCGAAATACCCGAACCTGAAGCAGGAATTCTCCAAGGTGCACTTCGCTCGCGGCATCGTCGGCATGGCCCGGCGCGGCGACAGCGTCGACACCGCCAACTCGCAGTTCTTCATCATGTTCGCCGACGGCGGCAGCCTCGATAACCAGTACACCGTGGTCGGCGAGGTCGTGCAGGGCATGGACGTCGTCGACAAGCTGAAGAAGGCGCCGCCCGGATCAAGCAGCGGCACCGTCACCGATCCCGACAAGATGGTGAAGGTGCAGGTCGCCTCCGACATCAAATAAGAGGACGGGGCGATGGCGCGCTGCGGCAACAGGCTTCTGCTGGCTGCCGCGGTGCTGTTTCTCGGCATCTCCGGCGCGGCCGCCGAGGACGCGCAGGTCAACACCATCCAGGACATCTTCCGGCATCTGCGCACCTGCTGGAAGCCGCCGCCGCCCGCCAAGGCTCGCTCTATCGACATCACCGTCGTCGTGAGCTTTAACCGGTCCGGAAACATTCTGGGCCATCCGAGGATTACCTATGAATCCGCGGAGGCCTCCGACAATGACCGGCTGCAATACCGGATCGCGGTGATGGAGGCGTTGCAACGCTGCACGCCGATGCCATTTACCGATGCAATGGCCGGCGCCGCCGCAGGGCGTCCATTCGCGATCCAGTTCCGCAACCGGAAGACTTCACCTCCAACGCAAGAGAGACCAGCATGAGTGTCACCGAAAACACATTGATCCTCGAGACCACGCAGGGCCCCGTCACCATCGAGATGCGGCCCGACCTCGCGCCCGGCCATGTCGCGCGCATCAAGGAGCTGGTCCGCGAAGGCTTCTACGACGGCATCGTGTTCCACCGCGTGATCGAGGGCTTCATGGCGCAGACCGGCTGCCCGCACGGCACCGGCACCGGCGGCTCCGGCAAGAAGCTGAAGGCCGAGTTCAACAAGGAGCCGCATGTGCGCGGCACCACCTCGATGGCGCGCGCTGCGAGCCCGGATTCCGGCGACAGCCAGTTCTTCATCTGCTTCGACGACGCCCGTTTCCTCGACAACCAGTACACGGTGTGGGGCAAGGTCACCGAGGGCATGGAGAACGTCGACAAGATCAAGCGCGGCGAGCCGGTGCAGAATCCGGACAAGATCGTCAAGGCGCGGATGGCGGCGGACACCTGATCGGTCTGCGCCATATCAACGTGAACCAGAATCTCGATCTCGGCCACAAAGGCGGGAACGAGCGAGCTTAGGGTTGACGGCGAGTGCAGACTTGGCGTCAACCAGAATATTCGACAGTAGCTGGTTTGCGGAGGTCCTGCTTGATGTCAAAGCACTTTGCGATCGCTACTCAGGACATAAGACCTCTAGTTCCGGGAAAGGGGGCGTGTGTGGCCTCCGATCGCATTACTGTCGCCGGTAAGCGCGTCGGCTTCATGTACCGCGAGCCCGCCGACAATGCGTCCGACAGCGGTTGGCGCTTCTTTTCAGGCGAGGAGAGCCAGGACTTCACCGACGATCCGAATAATTTCGAGATCTACGATGTGAACACGATCGCCAACTACGATCCTGACATCATACCGTTTCTGGATGCGCCTGCTTACTCGGCCTTCGAACGTCAGTCGGCATCGTCGGCGTTCGTCCGCGCGGACTTTCCCGGCTGATGCAGGCCGATCCTGCCGTATGATTGATAACCAAACTGAAGAAGACTGCCCACCGTTATTCCCATGCGCACCGACCTCTTCGATTTCGACCTGCCCGCCGAGCGCATCGCGTTGCGCCCGGCGAGCCCGCGCGACTCCGCGAAGATGCTGGTCGTGGAGCGCGGCGCGCTGCGCGACCAGATCATTTCCGAGCTGCCGCAATGGCTGAAGCGCGGCGACCAGCTCGTCGTCAACGACACCAAGGTCATCGCAGCGCAGCTCAAGGGCCGCCGCATCGGCCGCGAGACCGAGCCGAAGATCGAGGCGACGCTGATCAAGCGGCTCGACGGCTCGCGCTGGCAGGCGCTGGTGAAGCCCGCCAAGAAGCTCATTGCTGGCGACCGCATCCGCTTCGGCAACGAGGGCAAGGTCTGCCTGCTCGGCCATCTCGACGCCGAGGTCGAGGCCAAGGGCAGCGAGGGCGAGGTGACGCTGTCGTTCTCGTTCCACGGCCCGGCCCTGGACCAGGCGATCGCCGATCTCGGCAGCCCGCCACTGCCGCCCTATATCGCCTCCAAGCGCACGCCCGACGATCAGGACCTCGCCGACTACCAGACGATGTTCGCGGCCAACGAAGGCGCTGTTGCCGCGCCCACAGCAGGGCTGCATTTCACGCCCGCGCTGGAGCAGGCGCTGCGCGAGCGCGGCGTCGGCCTCAACCGCGTGACGCTGCATGTCGGGGCAGGGACGTTCCTGCCGGTGAAGGTGGAGGACACCGCAGGCCACAAGATGCACGCCGAGTGGGGCACGGTCCCGGCCGAGACGGCGGAGCGGCTGAACGTTGCGCGGAAGAACGGCGGGCGCATCATCGCGGTCGGCACCACGTCGCTGCGGCTGCTTGAAAGCGCAGCAAGCGAGGACGGCACCATCCAGCCGTTTGCGGCCGAGACGTCGATCTTCATCACCCCCGGCTATCGCTTCCGCGCCGTCGATATTCTGCTGACCAACTTCCACTTGCCGAAGTCAACGCTGTTCATGCTGGTGTCGGCATTTTCAGGGCTGGAGACGATGAAGCAGGCCTATGCGCACGCGGTCGCGGAAGGCTATCGGTTCTATTCGTACGGCGATGCGTGCCTGCTGTTTCGGGCAGAGCCGTAGGGTGGGCAAAGGCGCGTAGCGCCGTGCCCACCATCTGTCCGCATACTTCGGGTCGATTGGTGGGCACGCTTCGCTTTGCCCACCCTACGACCGGTCGGCTTACGCCATCACCCGCTGCGGGAGGAGCTCCGCAATCTGCACCGCGTTCAGCGCGGCACCCTTGAGCAGCTGATCCGCCGCCACGAACATCGAGATCGAATGCCCACTGGGATCGCTGAGGTCCTTGCGGATGCGGCCGACCAGGACGTCATCCTGGCCCGAGGCGTCGATCGGCATCGGGAAGTAGTTCTTGGCGCGGTCGTCGATCACCTTCACGCCGGGCGCCTGGGCCATGATGGCGCGGACCTGGTCCTCGGTGATCGGCTTTTCGCATTCGAACGTGATGGCCTCGCAATGGGCGCGCAGCACCGGCACGCGTACGCAGGTGACGCCGATGGCAATCTTCTCGTCCTCGAAGATCTTGCGGGTCTCCTTGATGACCTTGGTCTCTTCGTCGTTGTAGCCGGTCTCGGGGTCGACCGCGGTGTTGTGGTTGAAGAGATTGAAGGCGTAGGGGTGCGGCATCACCTTGGGCGTATAGACCTGCCCGTTGAGATTGGCGCGGGTGGACTCGACGAGCTCCTCCATCGCGGCCGCGCCGGCGCCGGAGGCCGCCTGGTAGGTCGAGATGATGACGCGCTTGATGCGGTTCTTCTGATGGATCGGCCAGAGCGGGACCAGCGCGGTGATCGCGGCGCAGTTCGGGTTGGCGATGATGCCCTTGTGGTCGCGGATGCGGTTGGCGTTGATCTCGGGGATCACCAGCGGCACGTTCGGATCCATCCGGAAGGCGGAGGAGTTGTCGACCACGACCGCGCCGGCCTTGACCGCAACTGGCGCGAACTTCTTCGAGATGCTGCCGCCGGCGGAGAACAGGGCGATATCGACGCCCTCGAAGGCGCGTTCGGTCAATTCCTCGATGACGACGTTTTGGCCGCGGAATGACACCGTCTTCCCGGCCGAGCGGGCACTTGCCAGTGCCTTGAGCTTGCCGACGCGGAAACCACGCTTGTCCATGGTGGCGATGAATTCGGCGCCCACCGCACCGGTGACGCCGACAATCGCGACGACGGGATCGTTACTCACTTTGTCCTCCATTGCGTTGAAATCCAGACAACAAAAAAGCCCCGGACCAGAGGGCGGGGCTTCGGTAGAGCTGATGCGTTTCAGTCGACGACTACGCGCGCACGCCTCCCCGGGCCCCGAAGGCCGTGGTGGTTTTGGTCGTGCGTTTGGTGGTCGTGAACATGGCGGCGACTTATGCGGGAGAGTCTTGCGCCCGTCAATGGCTTTTCGGCGGGATCGTGGCCGTCGGCCGGGAGCCGTGTCTATTTCGTCCGGGCGCCCGGCGGCTCGAGGATGACCTCCTTGAGGTCGTCGCCGCTGATCACGACGATCGCGAAATTGAGCCGGCCGCGTTCGCGCACGAGGCCGCCGCTGATCGCCTTGCCCGAGGCCGCGCGCTCGGCGACGCGTACGGCGTCGGCAAGGCCGTGCCTGATCGTGCCAAGCGCTGCGAGATTGTCGCGGTCTTCGTGGTCGAGTTGGGCGAGGGGGAGGGCGGCTTCGCCGCCGACGAGCTCGCCGGTCGCGGCATTGATGGTGTGGCGCCAGATCCGGTCGTTGTGCAGGGTCTTCACCCGGTAGACCGGCACGCCGGAGGCGCCGTCAAAACTCACGTCCGCCGTCATGGCGCCGGCATGGCGGGACTCTGCGATGGCCATGGCCTGGCTGATCGAGATCGACGAGCCGCGGAAGCGCTCGATCTCGCGGCTGACCGCTTGGCGGTCGGCCTCGGCGTCGCCATCTGTCTCGCTGTGAAGGGCGGTGGGTGTTCCGCCCGCCGAGACGACTGCCCGCGCCGGCGCTGCAATGAGCAACCCGGAGAGGGCGATCGCGAATGTCTGCTTCCAGCCTTTAAGAGCGGGCACTTTGATAATCTCCATGCTGAGAGCCGTGTTTTATCGGCCGTTGGCTTGGATCGTCTTGAACAGAAGTGCGCGGCCGACCATGGGCAACGGTCGGCCGCCGAACGTTGCAACGGGCTGTACCCACTGCTGCGATCGTAAGAGCGGAACGAACCCCTTTTGGGGCTGGTTAAAAACGGGTCCGAACCGCATAACAAAACCATACCGTATCGTTTTATTCTGGTCAATCGGATCCACGTCCCATCCTGGGCGCAGATCGTAAAGTTCACGCAAATGTCAGCGGGTCGGACGACGCCGTTGCGGGCCTTTGACGGCGTCTCTTGACGTTTCCTGGACGCGGTCGGCGGGGCCCAGCGCACCGGCCAGGAACAGCTTGATCGCCGTGCGCATCCGCTTTTCAGCGGACTTCAACTCCAGGGCCGTTCCGAACGTCGCCATGCGGTGGGTGTGACCGACGACGACGTCGAGAAACACTTCCGCGGCGATGGTGGTGTCGTCGACGTCGAGCGCGCCTTGCGCCGCCAGGTGGTCGAAGAAGCGCGCCGTCGTGGCAACGGCCTTGAGCCAGCCTTCCTCCATGCCGAGCTTGGCGACATCGGGGAAGTTGATGGCCTGTGACGTCATCATGCGGCTGAAGGCGACGGCATCGGGCCCGCAGGTGAAGCTCAGCATCTCGCGCCCGATCTCGACCAGCCGCTGCTCGACGGGGATGTCCGAGGCGCTGCTGAGCTGCGTCTCGGCGGCCGCCGACAGCGGCGCAAGCCAGCGCGCGATCTCGCGCCTCAGCACGGCGGCAAACAGGCCGCGCTTGTCGCCGTAACGGGAATAGACGGTGGGCTTGCTCACCCGCGCCGCTTCCGCAACCGCATCGAGCGAGGTGGCGTCGAAGCCGCGATCCAGGAACAGGCGTGTGGCGACCTCGATCAGCCGCTGGTCGCGCTCGATCGCGGCGGTCTTGGTCGGCCGGCCGCCGCGCGATTTCGGCACCTCGCGCCGTGCTGCTGCCGGTCTTGTCTTGGTCGCAGTCAATCCCATGCCCGATGATTCCTGCGCGGTCGTGACATCAGTCATTGCTCTATAACGCGCAGCGGCCGGGGCGTCATCGCGATTCTGGCCGAATTGGCCGTATCGTCAACGGTCTCGATACGACCTCGTTCCGCCACCGGGGTCTCATGGCAGCGCCGAAGTCCAGGCCTGGCCCGCGGCCGCCTTCTCATATCCGTACTGATACAGCGCCCGCATATAGGCGGTGTCGAATCCTTCCGAGGGCGGAGCGGGGTAGTCGCGCGCGATGTAGGAGAGATGGAAGCCGAGGTGGTTGCGCCTGGCGAAGTCATAGGTCGAGAAGATGATCGAGCGGGTCTGCGACTGGGTGATTGCCGACAGGCTGCGCGAGGCGACATCGACAGTGCTGTTGGACACGAGCTCGAAGTTGCGTTCGATCTTCTTGTTGACGAGGATGTAGATGTCCATCCTCGCGCTGCCCGGCAGGTGGCTGCCCTGGAACAGCAAGGCTTCCGGCAGCGTCAGCACCGGGGCGGTCACGCCGCCGTCGACGTGCATCTCCTGAAACCTGCGGCCCTGGCCTTCGGCGTCGATCATGATCGGTGGAAACACCAGGGGAATGCTGGCGGAGGCCGCCATCACGTCGCGAAACAGTTTGAGCGCCTCGGGCGTGCCGACCTCCGCGATCTTGCCCATGTTCCAGATCGCGGTCCGCTGGGTGTCCAGATCGGTCGTCACGATCAGCAGCCGTCGGCCCTTGGCGTTTTCGCGCGCGACTTGTGCCATGATCTCCGGCCCGACATAGCGGGCGACGAGCTCGCGCAGGCGTGTATTGCCGAACAGGCCGGATCCGAACAGCACGCGTATGATGCTGGGATCGTTCAGGAGGCTCTCCGCGATGCCGCTGGTGTAGACCTCCTTCAACGTGTCGTCATATTGCGAGCCGAGAAAAGCAAAGGGCGCGATCAGGCCGCCGGTGCTCACGCCCGAGACGACCGAGAAGGTGGGACGGGTTCTGGCCGCGGTCCAGCCGTTGAGCACGCCGACACCATAGGCGCCGTCCGCACCGCCCCCGGAGAGCGCCAGATAGGACTTCGCCGCGTTGCCGTTGTCCTTCTCGAAGCTGAACTTCGTGACGGGGTCGTCGGCGTAGCGCCGCAGGCCGTCGATATCGAGCACGCGCGACGTGCTGGCCTCGGCGGCGGTATAGGGCGTGCGGGGCAGGGAGGTGCAGGCGCCGAGCGCCAGGCTGCAGGCGAGGACCAGGAACCCGATCAGGCGGGCGCCTGTCTGCCTGCCCCGGCCAGTGAAGGGGCGGACATTTCAGTCGAATGTGAAGGGAAAGGCATCGTCGGTGGCTGGCGATCACACATCTACCGCCGCCGGCAAACTCGCCGCGGCATCTCGTCCAGCCCCCACGCTAAAACTATACGGTATCGTTTTGTTTAACAAGGTGGCGGAGACGATATCGGGGGCCATTTGTGTCCCAGACTGAGGCACAGGCCGGCCGAAGTGCGGTCCCGCGGGTTGATCGGCCTTCCCCGACACGCAATAAGCACCGCCATGAATCGTCCTGACGCAGCTCTTCCCAATCATTTCGAACTGCTCGCCACCGATGGCGCCGCACGCACCGGGCGCCTGACCACGCCGCACGGCGTGGTGCGGACGCCGGCCTTCATGCCCGTCGGCACCGCCGGCGCCATGAAGGGCATGCACTGGCGCGAGGTGCGCGATGCCGGCGCCGACATCGTGCTCGGCAACACCTATCATCTGATGCTGCGCCCCGGCGCCGAGCGGATCGCGGCGCTCGGCGGCTTGCAGCGGTTCACCGGCTGGAACGGGCCGATGCTGACGGATTCCGGCGGCTTCCAGGTGATGTCGCTGGCTGACTTACGCAAGGTCAGCGAGCACGCCGTCACCTTCCGTTCGCATATCGACGGCGCCAAGGTCGAGCTGTCGCCGGAGCGCTCGATCGAGGTGCAACGTTTCCTCGGCTCCGACATCGCCATGCAGATGGACGAATGCGTGCGGCTGCCCGCCGAGCACGCCGATATCGAGCGCGCGATGCAATTGTCGCTGCGCTGGGCCGAGCGCAGCAAGCGCGCCTTCGAGAGCGCGCCGGACGGTTACATGCTGTTCGGCATCGTGCAGGGTGGCGACGTGCCGCAGCTTCGTCATGCGAGCGCGCAAGGGCTCGTCGCGATCGGCTTCCACGGCTATGCGATCGGCGGCCTCGCCGTCGGCGAGCCGCAGGCGGTGATGCTGGCGATGATCGACGAGACCGCACCGATGCTGCCGAAAGAGCGGCCGCGCTATCTGATGGGCGTCGGCACGCCCGACGACATCCTCGAAGCCGTGAAGCGCGGCATCGACATGTTCGATTGCGTGATGCCGACGCGGAACGGCCGGCACGGCGTTGCCTTCACCCGCTTCGGTCAGGTGAATCTGCGCAACGCGCGCCATGCGGACGATCCGCGTCCGCTCGACGAGGAAAGCTCATGGCCGTCGACGCGCAGCTACGCGCGCGCCTACCTGCATCATCTCGTCAAGGCGGGCGAGACGCTGGGGGCAATGCTGCTGTCCGAGATCAATATCGCCTACTACCAGGCCCTGATGCAGGGCATCAGGGACGCGATCGCACACGGAACGTTCGACGAGTTCTATCAGCGTACGCGCGAGGATTGGGCGAGGGGCGACATCGCCCCGCGCCAGGTCGACTGAGGGTCAGTTGCACACGATCCGGTGCTTGACGGCATGCTTGGTCACGAAGCCGTAGCCGCAATTGTCGCAGGTCCAGAGATAGCTGATCATGTGGTCCGAGACGTAGGCGGATGCTTCGGCGGCGACCATGGAGTCGGCGCAGACCGGACAGGTGGGCAACTCGCTGCAACGCGGACCGCGGTTCGCCGCGACGGTCGACAACACTTCAGCAACTGCTGACATCGTGGTGACCTCCCTGCTTTGAGACGTAAGTCTAACATAAGCAGAATCACTTGACGAGATCGCAACACAAAAGCGTTGGTTTTCTGATAATTACAGCTCACGTGATTTTGCGATGCAGCGTATTTAACATGTGCCGCATTGCTGCTTGCGTGTCGCCGCAAGCTGTCTCTAACTGCGTAAGAGCTGCGATCAGCGCGCCAATTGTCGTCACAGGGAGTTCATCATGGACGCATCGTCCACCGCGGGTGCAACGCACCAACCCGGCCGCGGCCGGATCTATGATTCGATTGTCGACGCTTTTGGCGACACGCCGATCGTGCGATTGCGCCGGCTGCCGGGCATGCACGGGGTGAACGCGACGATTTTGGCAAAACTTGAATATTTCAATCCGGCCGCGAGCGTGAAGGACCGCATCGGCGCGGCCATGATCATCGCCATGGAGAAGGCCGGGATCGTCAAGCCGGATACCGTGCTGATCGAGCCGACCTCCGGCAATACCGGCATCGCACTCGCCTTCGTCGCCGCATCGCGCGGGTACCGGCTCAAGCTGGTGATGCCGGAATCCATGTCGATCGAACGGCGCAAGATGCTGGCCTTTCTCGGCGCCGAGCTGGTGCTGACGCCGGCCGCCCAAGGCATGAAGGGCGCGATCGCCGCCGCCGAGGAGCTTGTGAAGACGACGCCGAACTCGGTGATGCCGCAGCAGTTCAAGAACCTCGCCAATCCCGAGGTGCACCGGCGCACCACCGCCGAGGAGGTCTGGAACGACACCGGCGGCAACATCGATTTCTTCGTCGCCGGGGTCGGCACCGGCGGCACGATCACCGGCGTCGGCCAGGTGCTCAAGCCGCGCAAGGCCTCGTTGCGGGTGGTGGCGGTCGAGCCGGAGGAGAGCCCGGTGCTGTCAGGGGGACAGCACACGCCGCACAAGATCCAGGGCATCGGCGCGGGCTTCGTCCCTGATATCCTCGACCGCTCCGTGATCGACGAGATCATCAAGATCAACTCGACCACGGCGATCGAGACCTCGCGCGCATTGGCGCGGCACGAGGGCATTCCGGGCGGCATATCCTCGGGCGCCGCGATTGCCGCCGCGCTCCAGATCGGCAAACGGCCGGAAGCTGCGGGAAAAACCATTCTGGCGGTGGTGCCGTCCTTCTCCGAGCGGTATCTTTCGACGGCTCTGTTTGAGGGAATCTAGGACATGGCGGATCAACCGAGGCGGCCGCGCACGCTTGGCGATGCGCGGTCGGAGGCCGAGGCGGCGTTCAAGAAGGTAACCGCCAAGGTCGCCGTGGCGCCGCCGAAGCCGAACGTGGCGCCGGGGATCAAGGAGCAGGTCACGCTGCGCATCGACCAGGACGTGCTGGAGTTCTTCCAGGAGGGCGGCCCCGGCTGGCAGGACCGCATCAACGAGGCGCTGCGGAAGGCGGCGGGCAAGTAGGCTGCCGCCGGATCTGGTTGGTCGTGCGAAGGCCGATGCGCCCAGGATCCGCGCAGCCGGCTCAGAGGACCTGCGACAGAAACCGCTGCGTGCGCTCGTCCTTCGCCGCCGTAAACAATGTTTCCGGCGGCCCGTGCTCGACGATCACACCGCGATCGGTGAAGTAGACGTGATCGGCGACCTCACGTGCGAAGTTCATTTCATGGGTGACGAGGAGGCACGTCATTCCATCCTCGGCAAGCTCTCGGATGGTCACCAGAACCTCCTTGACGGTTTCCGGGTCGAGGGCGGCCGTGACTTCGTCGAACAGCATGATGTCCGGCCGCATCGCCAGTGAACGGGCGATGGCCACGCGCTGCTGCTGTCCGCCCGAGAGTTCGCCAGGATAGCTGTCCTCCTTTCCTGCGAGCCGCACCTTGGCGAGCAGCGCTCGGGCGCGCGCCTCGACCTCGGCACGTTTCTGGCCGAGAACATGGATCGGCGCCATCATCACGTTCTGGAGCGCCGTCTTGTGCGGGAACAGGTTGTACTGCTGAAATACCATCCCGACCTTGCGCCGAAGCGCCAGCTTGTCGAGCCTGGGATCGGTGACCTCGATGCCTTCGATCTGAATGCTGCCGGACGAGATCGGCTGGAGGGCATTGATACAGCGGATCAGCGTGGACTTACCCGATCCCGACGGGCCGATGATGCAGATCACCTCGCCCTTCTTCACCGACAGGCTGATGCCTTTCAGAACCTCGAGAGCGCCGAACGACTTTCTGACGTCGACGCATTGGACGATGGGCTGATCCGGAGTCCAGGTCGCGACCATGCTCTGCTCCCTCAGCGCACGCGGAATCGACGCTCAAGACGAGCGGTCCAGAGGTTGATCGGATAACAATAGAGAAAGAAGCACAGCAGTGCGAAACCGTAGAGCGGCGCGAACAGTTCCGGTCTGCCGCCTTCGGCAGCATGCACCTGCGCCGTCAGCGTCAGCATTTCCGAGACGCCCACGATCGATGCAAGCACCGTCGCCATCGCGACAAGGGCATAGATGTTCATCCAGGGCGGCAGCATTCGCTTGATGCATTGCGGCAGCATGATCAGCCACATGGTCTGGCGTCGCGTGAACGACAGCGATTCAGCCGCCTCCCATTGCGTCGACGGAACGGACCGCACCGCTCCGCGTACGACCTCGGCGACGTTCGCCATGACGGGCAGGGCGAAGCCCACCGTTGCCTTGATCCAGTCCGGCAAAGGGACTGTCGTGTTGAAGATGGTGATCTGGAAGGGCACCAGAAACATGACGAAGAACAGCAACACCAGCCAGGGCGCGTTGCGGAAGAATTGGGTCACGAACCAGCTGGCGGTGGCGAGCAACCGGTACTGTGACAGCAGGGCCAGACCCAGGCCGAGACCGGCGACGGTGCCCAGCAGCATGGCGAGCAAGGAGATCAGGATGTTGAAAGCGAACCCTCGCAGCAGGAGCGGCGACCATTTCACGATGACCTGAAGCGGGGACAGCATCGTCGGTGCGGTCTGCGCCCATGCCGTGGACGCAGCCATCACGGCGCAGAAGCAGAGGATCGCGGCGGATAGCGGGCTGATCCGAACGGACGTCCGGGTCGGCGCGAGACGATACGGCAGAAGGACGGCAAGCCTGTGCACGGGCTCGGCGGTCTTCATCGGACATACCCCGGAATGTGCATTGCCCGCTCCCAGCGATGCATCAACCAGACGAGGACACCTACGAGGATGCCATAGGTCGCAAGCAACACGACCATCATTTCGAAAACGTTCTGTGATTCCGACCAGATCTGCTTGACCGCATACAGCGTCTCGGGAACGGCGATCGCGTAGGCAAGCGTGGTCGTCTTGAGCAGGTTGACGAGGTTGTTGTTCAGTGCGGGAAGGCAGACGCGAATGGCCAGCGGAAGAACGATGTGGATGTAGGCTTTGATGCGTGTGTAACCCAGCGCCTCGGCGGCTTCCACGGTCGTCCTCGGCACGGCCTCGATGCCGGACCGGAAGATCTCCACGTTGAAGGCGGCGGCAAACAGTGACAGCGAAATGATGGCCCATTGAACGTTGCTCAGCAGTGGAACGCGCATGCCCGCCGTCTCGACGGCCGGAAGCATGGTGCCGAGCCCGAAATAGAAAAAGAAGATCTGGACCAGCGGTGGCGTGTTGCGGAAGACCACGACGAAAATATTGACGGCCAGCTGCAACAATCTGGACGGGCTACCCTGCATCAAGGCACCTGCCGCGCCAATGACCAGGCTCAGCATGATGGTCGTGACGCTCAGAAACAGCGTCATCTTCAGTCCGCCGAGATAACGATCCCAGTCGTACGCATCGTAGAATACGGAGAAATTCAGCCCCGTCGATTCATAGAGGCGCTGAAACCAGTTGCCGATTGCCTGCATCTTGCGCGACACCGAATTGTTGAGGCAATCACCTCGGATCAGTGCATTGGCTTGACCTCTTCGGAGCGCAAGATGGATCCAGCGCTCCGCTTCACACGCCTATTTGTCCTTGTATTGCTCGTGCATGAGGAGCGAATACTCGGTCGGCGTAATGCCCCACTTCTTTTCCGCTGCCACGATGAAGCCCGTCTTCATCCAGTCCTTTGTCGTATCTTCGAGCAGCTTCTGAAGGCTGGCGTTCTCGAGCGCGACGGCGATCATCCACGGTGAAGGCAGAACACCTTTCAGGGGCAAGTCGTAGTCCGTCTTCCACTCGTCCTCCAGCAACTTGCCTTGCAGGAAGGTCTGATCGTAGACATAGCCGATGCAATTGCCCTGCTTCATGGCGAACAGAGGCTTCTCCGATCCGTCAAACGCAACAATCTCGGGGCCGTAGGATTTGGCAACGTCCTTGTTGTACCAGGCGCCCGACGTTGCACATACGGGCTTTCCCTTGAGCTCGGCCCAGTCCTTGATGCCGGCCTTCTTGTTGAGAAGTATGTTCACATAGTCGGAATAATACAGAGGCTCGATGGCTTGAACGACGCGGCGGCGTTCCGGCCTGTCCGACATGGTCGCGATCAGCAGGTCAACCTTTCCCTGCTGAAGAAATTCGATTCTGTTGGACGCCGCGACCGGAACGAGCTCGAGCTTGACTCCGAGGCGCTTGGCAATATCGGCGGCAAGATCCGGCTCGATGCCGACCACGTTTCCGGTGGGATCGCGGTATCCAAAAGGTTTGTAGTCTGCCTTGACGCCGACGTTCAACGTGCCGCGCTGCTTGATGGCATCGACGCCATCGGCTGCTTGGGCAGTGCCAAGCATCAGCAGCGCCGCGACTCCTGTCATCATGGAATGGACAATGTCTCTCATCGGATGAAGCCTCCAGGATTTAAATCACGACGCGCGTTGCGCGCGCTTTTTTTGGATACAAGGCTCGTGCCAAACGTCACGAAAAGCGGGAGATGGAGAATGGGCTGAGGTCGATCGCGCTTCGACCGTCGGTCACCATCCCGGCCACGACATTGCCGATACCTGCCGAGTGCTTGAAGCCGTGGCCCGAGCACGCCGAGACGACGCAAATCCTGTCCTGGTCGGGATGGCGGTCGATGATGAAGCCCCGATCGGGCGTCACCGTGTAGATGCAGGCAGCCGCCTGCGCGACGCGCGGTGTGGCGCCGGCGAGCCGCCCCGCCACGTGCTTCCGGTACATTTCAGCCGATTCCGCGGGATCGACGGTGCGGTCGATGGTGTCGGCCGTCGTGTTGGTCTCGTACTGCTCGGTCGCGACTTTGAGGCGACGATCGCCAGGCAATGGCGGAAAGCCGTAGAGGTAGTCGACATCCGTCGCGCCGTGCATCCAGATGAACACAGGGGCGTTGGCGCGATACGCGCTGGTATCGTCGAGCTCGTACCAATGCAGCACCTGTCGCTTCACCGTAAGCACGCGATCGAACGGCGCGCCGAGCAGGTGGGCATTCCAGCCGCCTGCCGACACCACCACCTGGTCCGCCTCGAATGTGCCTGAGGACGTTTCCACCCGAACGGCCGAGCCTCTCTGCACGATCGAGAGAACCTCGACTCCCGTGCGGATCGTTGCGCCGAGCTGCTCCGCGCGCGTCAGCTGCGCCTTGATGCAGCGCTCCGGAAAAACGTATCCTCCGCCGGGTTCGTAATAGGCCTTCTCGTTCCCCTCGAGGTTCAGGAATTGCGGGAAGCGATGAGCCACCTCTCGCCCGTCGATCACTTCATGCGCGATGCCGAAGTCACGCGCGGCTGCAATCGAACGTGCGACGAAGTCCGGCTTGCCGTGGTGCGACGTCTCGCCGACACCGGGCGCCATGACGACGAGGCCACATGGGTTCAGCAGCTCGGCAGACGTCTCGGCCTCGAGCTCACGCCAGATCCGGTGGGTATCCAGCACCAGGGGCACGTAATCGCGGCCTTCACCGACCGCCTGCCGGGTGATGCGGGTTTCGCCGTGGCTGGATCCCATCACGTGGGGCGGGGCGAAGCGATCGAGGCCGACCGCCTTTGCCCCTCGCTTGGCCAGTTGATAGAGGGCCGCGCTGCCCATGGCACCGAGGCCGATCACCAGAATATCCGCTTTCTCGCTCATCGATCGGGAACTGCTTAATTGTTAGGACGATCAGAAGTCTGCTTTCGGATGCGGCTCTCCTACAAGGATAATTCATATAATGAAGCCAATTTGCATGTTAATATGACTTCTGCTTAAGCTATGGATATGACGCCACCCATTCCAGACTTGCGAAGCTTGCAGATTGTCGCTGCCGTCGCGGAGTCCGGCAGCATGCTTCAGGCGTCCCGTCAGTTCGGGATGACGCAATCAGCGGTCTCTCAGGCTGTGCGGCGGGCCGAGGCCGCGATCGGCGTGGCGTTCTTCAACCGCAGCCGGAGGCCGCTTACACTGACGCGGGCGGGCCGCATCCTTGCTGGCCGGGTTCGCGATCTGAATCGCGACTTTGACGCATTACTCGGCGCACTCCGGGAGGCAGCGAAACTGCCCGAGCGTGTCGATCTGAGGCTCGGCCTCATCGACTCCTATGCCGCCACGGTCGGCGCGCACCTCGTCAAGGAGCTCATGACGGGCGAGGTCGCACTGAGTCTGTCCGTTTGGTCAGGCCTTGCTCACTCGCATGCCGAGGCGCTGGTTCACCGAACGATCGACGCGGCGATCACATGCGATGCGATGGATGACCTGTATGATATCGAGCGCTTCCCATTCTATCGCGAGCCAAATCTGCTGGTGGTGCCGCGCGGCATGGAGGCCGAATTTGCCGGCCTTGATCTGCGGGAGATCCTCGCTCGACATCGCCTGGTCCGGTACAGCGAACGCTCCTATGCGGGCGCTCAGGTCGAGCGTCATCTGAGCCGCCTGGGGATTCGCCCGCCACGGGCCTTTGAGTTTGACACCTCGGACAGCTTGGTCGCGATGGTCGCGACCGGTATGGGCGTGGCGATCACCACGCCGCTGTGTCTGTTGCAGGGGCTCGCTCACGCTGCCCAGGTCAGCGCGCTCCCGCTGCCGGGCCCTGGATTTTTTCGCGAAGTGCTTCTGGTGACCCGCCGGGGAGATCTGTCGTCACTGGCGCCGCGCATCGCAGAGATGGCTCGGACGAGCATTACGACGCAGGCGATGCCGCGTATCCGGACGCTCGTGCCCTGGTTCACCCAGGATTACTAGACCGGCATGAAAAAGCCCGGCGCGAGCCGGGCTTTTGTATTCGGGGTCTGAGCTCGCCTCAGCGGCGGAACATGCCGCCCATCATGCCGCCGACGACGCCGCCGACGAAGGCCGCGCCGGCTGCATCGCCGGCGTTGTTGCGTTGGGGAGCTGGTGCCGGCGCCGGCGCGCTGCTGCCTGCGGGGGCGCTGGCGGCGCGCCGAGCCGCCTTCTGGCTGTTGTCGCTCGCGGTCGGCGGGCCAGCCACGACCTCCGAGAGCAGCGCCTTGTGCTGAAGCTTGTTGAGGTAGCCGGACGAGGGATAGCCGCGCGCTGCCTGCCAGCGCTTGAGCACCAACCGGGTTTCGTCGCTGAAGACGCCAGTCTGCTTGGTATCGAAGCCGAGCCCGGAGAGACGACGCTGCACGTCGCGGCGCTGGTTCTTGTCGAGGCCGATCTGATCCTCGGTGAGCTGGCTGGCATCGTCGGTGAAGGTGGCGGGATCGACGCCTGCGTTGAGCGTGCGGGTCGTCGTCGACGGTCCACTCTTGATCGCCGCAAGCCGCGCCAGCGCCAGCGCCTTGAACTGGCCGTTCGGATAGGCGGAGAGATAGGCGTTGAGCTCTTCCGGCTTGTTGGATTCCTTCACCGAGCGCCAGTACTCGAGCTCGACACCATCGGAGCTGCCGGCCGCCGCCGCCGGCACGCTGCCGGAAGCGGTCGGGGCGGCATTGGCGACCTGGGTCGTCGGAGCCTGGTTGAGATAGACGGCGCCGATCAGGTTGGTGTGGCCCCAGGGAAGCTGGCCCTTGTGGGTCTCTTCATTGACCTGGGCGCGGACCGACGTCATCGCCTGCTGGATCTCGATGCCGGGCTTGGTGATGTTGTCGATCAGCGCGCGGGTGAACGGGCTGTTGTTGCCCTCCTGGCCGTCGAGCGCGGTCTGGCCGGGGCCGGTTGCGAACGCGATCAGCGTGCCTTCGCCGGACTTCATCTCGGCAAGGCCGCTCTGCACGTTGACGCTGCGGGTCGCGGAGTTCGACTTGATCTTGGCGGCGAACGGATTGTCGCGGCAGGCATCGAGGAAGACGAGCTTGACCTTGGCATCGCCCATGGTCTGCTCGAGTGTCAGGTCGATGTTGATGGCAGCGCCCAGCTTGACATCCATCTCCGACTTGATGTCGGCGTCAACCGGCAGGAGGTAGTTGGTGCCGCCGACGGCGATGCCGTGACCGGCATAGTAGAACAATGCGATGTCGGAGCCCTGCGCCTTGCGGCCGAAGTCGAGCAGCTTTTCCGTCATCTGGTCGCGGCTGAGATTGGACCCTTCGATCACATCGAAGCCGACGTTGCGCAGCGTCGCGGCCATCGTCTTGGCGTCGATCGGCGGGTTCGGCAATTGCGCGACGTTCTTGTAGGAGCCGTTGCCGACGACGAAAGCAACACGGCGGTCGGCCTTCGCGGCACTGACCGACAGTGCCATGCACATCAGCGCGGCGACGAGGGTGAGATAACGCATCTGAAATCCCCAGAATCGAATTGCAGGCAGCAACAAATTGGCGGCGAACCTACACGAAAACGCCCGGCTTCGCGCTAGCGAAACGACGGTTCGCCCAACCCATTGCTTCGTGGCCGAATGTGCACGATGGAAGCCCCCTTCCAACGTGATCGAGATCACTCTCGGCCACTTTGTTTTTGTCGCGCGAGGCGGCCCGCAGGTTCACGGCGCGCGGTCGGGAGCCGGGGGCGCCGGTTTCAGATTCAGGAGGTTGCCGAACAGGATCAGCGCCGCCCCGAGCACGGTCCAGCCGTCGAGCCGCTCTGAATACAGCAGCCAGCCGGCGGCGGCGGTGAGGGGAACCCGCAGGAAGTCCATCGGGACGACCACCGTCGCGTCCGCGTAGCGCATGGCGCTGGCGAGGCAATAATGCGCGAACGTGCCGCAGACCGAGATCACGGCCACCCAACCCCAGACATAAGTGGGCGGCCAGGCCCAGACATAGAGCGTCGGCAGGAAGCCTGCGACCGACTGCACGACCAGCATCCAGAACAGGACCGCCAGCGCGCTCTCGGTGCGGGTGAGCGATTTGACCAGGGCCATGGACACGCCGAAGCCGACCGCCGCGCCGAGCGCGATCAACTGGCCTTGATTGATCTCGCCGGCCGCGGGCCGCACGATGACGATCACGCCGACGAGGCCGAGCACGATCGCGGCGATCTTCCACGATGTCATGCGCTCGGACAGGAAGCTGGCGGCGAGGATTGCGGTCCAGATCGGCATCGTGAACTCGATCGCTACCACCTGGCCGATCGGAATCAGCGTCAGCGCGAAGAACCAGCCGAGCTGCGAGACGTAGTGGATCAGATTGCGTGCGATGTGCTGGGGCAGGCGCGTGGTCCTGAGCGTCGCGAAGCCGCCGGCGCGCCGGATCATCGGATAGAGCAAGCAGAGGCCGATCAGCGAGCGGACCTCCTGGACCTGGAAGACGTTCATCTCGCGCACGGCCTCGCGGCCCGCGACCGCCATCACCAGCGTCAGCGACAGCCAGCCGGCCATCCACAATGCAGCCATCGTTTTTGACGGAGGGGTGGTCATTGGCGCGGGATGCAGAAGGCAAGGGCGTTGGAGGGCAGGCTGGTATCCGCGACATCAATACGGTTTGCAACGGCCAAAACTGCGGATGCAGCGATGCGCGGGTGCGTGCTAAGGGAAGCTCAACGAGCGAAATGGGAGAAACAGCTCATGCGTATCTTGCAGCCGGCCGAATGGAAAAAACCGCGCGGCTTTTCCCATGGCGTCGTGGTCGAAGGGCCGGGCCGCTGGGTGGTGCTGGCCGGACAGACCGGCGGCGACGAGGCGGGCGACTACGCCCCTGACATGGCGGCGCAGGTCGGGGCCGCGCTGAAGCGGATCATCAAGCTCCTGGGCGAGGCCGGCGCCGGCCCCGAGCACATCGTCCGTCTGACCTGGTACCTGACCAGCCGCAGCGAATATGTAGCCGCAGCTGCCGGCATCGGCGCGGCCTGGAAGGAGACGCTGGGGCGCAATTTTCCGCCTTCGACGCTGCTCTACATCGGAGGCCTCGTGGACGACCGGGCCAAGGTCGAGATCGAGGTGACGGCGTTCGTTCCGAACACATAAAAAAATCGATCCGGCGCCGGCGCCGGATCGATTGTGATGTGCTGTATCGGCTTAGCGCGACAGCGAGATGTTGGCGCCGCGGAACTGGCTGTCGGCCCTCAGCGAGACCGTCTGCTTGGTGCCGCTCGTCCTCATCGCGAGGTTGGCGTTGAAGCCGGCCGCGCTGACGAGCAGCTCGTAATTCCCGCCGCTGCCGCGACCCTCGAGCGAGCCGCTGATATTGCGGCTGGCTTCGCTCCAGCTTCCGGTGATGGCGCTGCCCTCGGCCCTGAGGTTGGCTCCGAGGTTGAACTTGTAGGCGTCGCTGGCGCAGGTCAGCGACATCTCCATCGTAGGCCCGATCGGAGTGTATTTGGCGCGGCAGCGGATCCGTTCGGTGGAGCCGTCATCCAGGGTGACGGTGCCGCCGCCGCTCCAGCTGCCCGCGAGCGGGGCAAACGGGCCGGACTGGGCCTTGCTTTCAGTGTTCGCGAACGCTGCCGAAAGCAAAACGGCGGCCGCGATCAGCAGCCGCCGGCCTCCGGCGCGAGCCTCAGTTGGTTTATTGGCGCGATGCTTCCCACCGCCCGCTGCACGGTATGCCTGCAGATGCTCCATTCCACTTCCCCGATCCGGCGTTGCCGCTGAGTTGACCGTTGGCATATGCACCATTGATCGAAACTTTCACAAGACCCTCCCGGCCGATGGTGCCGGAAACGTTAGCGCCGGGCGCGGTGATCTTGCCGTCGGAAACCGTAAGCATGGAGCTCGCGGTCGGTTCGCAGGAGCCGGACTTGGTCACGATGGTGACCTGCCAGTTGCCGTCATAGGGGGTCTGGGCGAAGGCGGAGGCGGCGAGGGTGCCGGCGAAAACTGAAGCGGCACAGAACGCCGCGATGCGACCAAAACGCATGAATTCCGTCCTTGAATTTGTCTGATATGCTGACGCTTATTCGGGCGAAATGTGACGGAAATTTGTTGCGATGCCAAATCGAAAATTGTTCCTGTGGAAACAATGGTTTATTTGTGTTTTTAGTTTCGATTTTTCAAGCAGAATCAATGCGGCTTCACGTTAAGGGTAAACGTCAGGACAGACTCGGCGCGGAGGTCGCGAACTGCTCGTCCTGAACCTTGGCCGGCAACGCCTTGTGGACTTTGACGTAATCGATCACGTCGGCCAGCAATTTGAGCCCGAGCGGGGCGAGCGCGCGCTCCCAGAGCTCGCGGGCGGTCTCGCCCTTCCTGACGAAGCACCATTCCTGCGCGGCGATGGCGCCGGCGTCCATGCGGTCGGCGAGATGATAGATCGTGCCGCCGGCGACCGGATCGCCTTCCTTGATGGTCCATTCCACGGCGGCCTTGCCGCGGTGACGGGGCAGCAGCGAGGGGTGATAGCCGATCCCTCCGAACCTGGCCGCCGCGAGCGCGTCCTTTCCGATCCGGGCATGGCTGTGAGCGGTGATGATCAAATCGGTGTCGGGCGCGATCTCGGAGGCGACCACCAGCTTCGGATTCGCCTGCACCACCACCTCGATGCCGGCCGCCCTGGCGGTCGCGGCGAGGCGGTCCTCGGCATCGGCCACCACGACCCGCGCGATCGACACGCTGTGCTCCCGGAGCATGTTCAGGGTGGTTACGCCGAAATGGCGGGAGCCGACGAGGGTAATGCGCATGGGTGTCCGATCTGTCTCGCAACTGCGTCATACCCCCGATAACACGTCAGGGCGCCGTGTCACCACCCGCGGGCCATTTGCGCCGGTTATCAACAATGCGCCGGGCGCGGGACACGATGAATTGCACGATTGCGCGGCCGACCGTTCCGCGCCTACGCCTGCCGGCCGTATGACCGCTACAGCGCCGAGCGCAAAGTGCCGCGGATCTATTTCTGCGTTACCGACCAGCGTTGCCGTACGGCCACGGTCGGGCCGGAAGTGATGGATACGACGGTTCCTGTGTTTCATTTCGAACAGAAGGAATCCATCCCGCCGCTAGAGTGGCCATACCGGGGCTGGCGACATTTCAACCCTATCCATTTTCGAACCCGGCTTTGGCCGCTGGTCTCATCGCCAGCGGCCTTTTCATGCTCGGCGATCGAGAAATCGTCTGACGGTAATACGTTCTCAACCAGCCTGGCGTATCGACGAATCCGTCGCGGATTTGTATTGCGTACCGCGACACCGAAAATGTCCCGCCGGCGTGGGTGCGCCGCGCGGGCCTTTTCGCCGGGACCGATTTCATGCCGAGCGCGATTGAGCAGATCGTCGACATCTATGTCCGACTGAAGAACCGGCGCGGCCTCGACCAGCTGATGATGCACCGGCAACGGCTCGCGGTCGATTTGAAGAGCAGGTCCGGCTATGATTTCAGCCTGCCGATCAGCCAGATCGACGAGGAGATCGCGATCATCGAGGCGGGCCTCAGCCGGCTGAAGGCGGGGAATCCTGCGGCGCTTTAGCGCGCCTAGGAGCGCTTCCCGCCGTCGATCACCGTGAACAATGGCCGGGCCTTGGTCGGTTCGACCAGCAGTTCGTCGACCATGGCGCTCGCGGCCTCGACATACTTCCGTGTCGGCTTGTCCAGGGGCCTCAGCGCCTCGTCGTCGAGCGCGACCTTGGCGGCCTCGACCAGCTTGCGCATGCGCTCGGCATGGTCGTCGCCCGCGGTCAGCGTCGCGCGGGCCAGCGAGCGCAGCACGAACAGCTCGCCTTCGAGGCGGAGCAGGCGGTCGTTGAGCCTGGTGAGGACGGCGTTGAGGTCGGCCATGGCGCACGTTCGTTGCGGAAGATCCATCCTGATCTAGCGGCGATCGGTGAACGGAGTGCAAACGGCATCGACGCAATTGGGGCGATCCCCTTCAGGCCGCGTTCCGCGCCAGATAGTCGCGCGCGAAGGCGAGGTACCAGTCGAGGCAGGCGGGATTGGCCATCGCCTCCTTGTTGATGACCTTCTCGACGGGGTGGCCGAGCAGCAGCTTCTTGATCGGCAGCTCCTGCTTCTTGCCCGACAGCGTGCGCGGGATCTCGGCGACGGCGAAGATCTCGTTCGGCAGGAAGCGGCGTGACAGGCCGGCCTCGATCGCCTTGTTGATCTTGGAGCGCATCGCGTCGTCGAACGCGACGCCGTCGCGCAGTACCACGAAAAGCGGCATGTAGCTGTCGCGGCCGAGATATTCGAGGTCGACGACGAGGGAGTCCAGCACCTCCGGCAGCGCCTCGATCGCGGAATAGAGCTCGCTCGTGCCCATGCGCAGGCCGTGCCGGTTGATGGTGGCATCGCTGCGGCCATAGATGATGCAGGAGCCGTCCGGATCGACCTTGAGCCAGTCGCCGTGCCGCCACACCGGCCCGCGGCCGCTGCCGTCGAAATTGTCGGGATAGGTCTCGAAATAACTGGAGCGATAGCGCGCATCGCCCTCGTCGTTCCAGAAGTAGAGCGGCATCGACGGCATCGGCTCGGTGCAGACGAGCTCGCCGACCTCGCCCGTGACGGCGCGGCCCTGTTCGCTGAAGGCTTCGACGGCGGCGCCGAGCAGGCGGCACTGCATCGCGCCGGGCGTCTGCGGCAATTCGCGGTTGCCGCCGATGAACGCGCCGGCGAAATCGGTGCCGCCGGAAATGTTCGCCCACCAGATGTCCGCCTGCGCCTTGCTGCCATTGGTCTTCGACAGAGCCGCGAAGCGGTCGTTGAACCAGGCTTGCGTGTCGGCGCTGAGCGGCGAGCCGGTCGAGCCGAGACAGCGCAGCCGCGACAGATCGCCGGCGGCGGCGAGATCGATTTCGGCCTTGGCGCAGTTGGCGAAGAACGCCGCGCCCGCGCCGAAGAAGGTCGCCTTCGACTGCGCCACGAAGCGCCACAGCGTGGTCCAGTCCGGCTTGTCCTTGGTGCCGCCGGGGCTGCCGTCGAAGATGCAGCAGGTGGCGCCGCTGAGCAGGCCGCCGACTTGCGAATTCCACATGATCCAGCCGGTCGAAGAGTACCAGTGATAGCGCTCGCCGAAGGAGTTCTGGTGATAGGAGCAGCCGATGTCGTTGTGCAGGCCGAGCAGCGCCAGCACCACGATGACGATGCCGCCATGGCCGTGCACGATCGGCTTGGGCAGGCCGGTGGTGCCGCTGGAATAGACGATCCAGAGCGGATGTTCGAACGGCAGCCAGGCCGGCTCGAACGCGTCGATCGCAGCGCTGGTCCTTGCGACAATCTCGGAGAGCAGGGCATCCGGTGCGGCGGCAGCATCAGCCTCGCTGTGCAGGATGACATGCTCGAGCGTGGGCAGCGATCGCCGCAGCTCGGCGACAATGTCGCGCCGGTCGTGCTGCCGGCCGGCATAGGTGACAGCGTCGCAGGCGATCAGCACTTTGGGTTCGATCTGCTTGAAGCGATCGATCACGGCGGGCGCCGCCATATCGGGTGCGCAGACGCTCCAGACCGCACCTAAGCTGGCGGTCGCGAGAAATGCGATGATGGTCTCGGGGATGTTGGGCAGATAGGCCGCGACGCGGTCGCCGGGCTTGATGCCGTTATCCTTCAGATGCAGCGCGAGCGCGGCCGCCTTGCGCCGCAGCTCCGGCCAGCTCGTTTCCCTCAGCCTGCCGTCCTCGCCGCCGCTGACGATCGCGGGCAGTCCAGCGGCGTCGGCCGCCTCGACATGCCGGAACACCTGCCGGGCATAGTTGACTTGTGCGCCGGGAAACCAGACCGCGCCGGGCATCTTGCGCTCGGTGATCACCGCCGCGAACGGCGTCGGCGATTGCAGATCGTAATAATCCCAGATGCTGCGCCAGAAACCGTCGAGATCGCGCACCGACCATTGCCGCATCTCCTCGTAGCTGCCGAAGCTGAAGTCGCGCTGCTCGGCGAGCCAGTTGCGATAGAGCGCGATCTGGGGAACGAAGGGTGCGGTCATTGCGTGTCGCGTTGGATTGCGGGGAAGGGGAGTTTAGCCGGCGACGGGACGCAGCAGAAGCCGGAGTTCGCGCAGCTGGTATTGACGAGATCATGGATCGCGGTCCTCGAAAGGACGACGTCGGTAGAACGCTACTGTTCAACATCGTCATTGCGAGCGCAGCGAAGCTCGTAGCCCGGATGGAGCGAAGCGCAATCCGGGGAGGTCGCGCAATGCGGCGACAGCGGTCCCGGATTTCGCTGCGCTCCATCCGGGCTAAGACACACCTGTAAAGCTGTCGCCTACCACCCAACTCCCGCCCATCGCCGTCCAAACACCGGCGGCTTCGTCTTCACGGCTTGCCAGCCGAAGAAGTGATGCTTGCCGGACCATGCGTGCACCACGCCGCTGCAGATTCTGCACTTGAAGCTGCCGGAATGCGCCTCGCTGTGCTCTTCCCTTGTCGCGGTGTAGTTCATGCTGCAACCCGCGCAGGTGAATTCTTCGGTCGTCCAGATGCTGTTGGCCATTGCAAACTCAGTGTCCCCAGATGCTTGGCGAGAAGGGTACGAGCGAGCCTTTGCACCGGCGTAAACCGGTCGGCGGAAATCCGGTTAATCACCGTTAGCCAAACCCGTCTTCGGACGCAGATCTTGCAGGATTTTCCCGGGTCGCGGAGCGCCGGTCAGTCCAAGTCGCGCCGCCGACGGGTCCAAGCGCGCGCCTGATCCGGCAGCTAGATTTCACCCGGGTCGCCTCGGTTGGAAGGCGCATCAATGGGGGTGAGATCATGGGGACGAAGCTCGTTTTGACGGCTGCGCTGTTGTCGCTGGCAACGCCGGCATTCGCCGCGGATATCATCGCACCCGCGCCGGTGAAGGCGCCGGTGGCGGCTCAAATCTTCAGCTGGACCGGCTTCTACATCGGCGCGCATGGTGGCGGCGCCTGGAGCAAGTGGACCGGCATCGACCCGGCCGATCCGACGGCGACCTGGAGCTCGGTCACGGCCAGCGGCGGCGTGGTCGGCGGCCAGATCGGCGGCAACTACCAGATCAGCAATGTCGTGCTGGGCCTCGAGGGCACCGGCGCCTGGTCCAGCGTCACGCAGCAACAGCCCGTTTGGCGGCGGCGCCGGCTTCATCTTCTCGTTGAAGAACGACTATATCGCCACGGTGGCCGGCCGCTTCGGCGTCGCCTTCGACCGCGTGCTGCTCTATGCCAAGGGCGGTGCGGCCTTCACCCGGGACAAATACTACGTGAACAATGGACTTGCCGGCGCACTCGCCGGTTCCGCCTCGGGCAGCTTTAACCGCACCGGCTGGCTCGCCGGCGGCGGCGTCGAGTGGATGTTCATGCCGAACTGGTCGGTGAGGGCCGAGTACAACTACATGAGCTTTGGCGCGATCACCGAACAGCCGGTGACGACAGGCAATCTGGTGGCGACGCCCGCCAACGTGAAGCTGAACATCCAGACCGGAACGGTGGGCGTGAACTACCACTTCTAGCCGCGCCGGCGTCGCCGCAGAATCAGTCGCAGGTCTGGTCAGGCCGCTTGTCCCGGTCATGTGTCCCGGGTACAGGCCCGGGCGCGAGCCCGCCTCGTCTTGACGCCCGGCCCGGGGCTGGCAATAACGGCTTGCCCGTGCAAGAGCCGGAACCCGCGTCGATGCCGCAAGGAAGGTCGTGCCCGTGAAAAGTCTCCGTCAGCTCCTGACGGGAGAGGACATCATCCAGCTCGTGATCCGGCTCGGCCTGCTCGCCCTGCTGATCATCTGGACCTTCCTGATCATCCGCCCGTTCGTGCCGATCCTGGCCTGGAGCGGCGTGCTCGCGGTCGCGTTCTACCCGGCCTTCAGCTGGGTCGCGAAAATCCTCGGCGGGCGGCCCAAGACCGCGGCGGCGATCCTCACCTTGATCACGCTCGGCATCGTCATCGGCCCTGCAACCTGGCTCGGCATCAGCGCGGTGGACGGCGCGCGCGAACTGGCGCACCAGCTCGGTACCGGCGACCTCGCGCTCCAGTCGGCGCCGGAGCAGCTGAAGTCGTGGCCGATCGTCGGCCCGTGGCTCTACGAACTCTGGGACCAGGCCTATACCAACATCCGCGCGGTGCTGCGGGAAGTGGCGCCGTATCTCCAGCCGCTGGCGGGGCCGCTCTTGTCGCTCGCGGGCGATGCCGGCGTCGGCACGCTTCAGTTTCTGGTCTCGGTGTTCGTGGCCGGCTTCCTGTTCCCGCATGGACCGAGACTGGTTGCGGCCGGCCGCGGCTTCCTGTTTCGCATCGTGCCCGAACAGAGCGAGCATTTCCTGGGGCTCGCCGGCGCGACCATCCGCGCCGTGGCGCAAGGCGTGATCGGCGTCGCGATCGTGCAGGCACTGCTCGCCGGCATCGGCTTCAAGCTCGCGGCCGTGCCGAGCGCCGGCCTTCTCGCCTTCCTCGTGCTGCTGCTCTCGATCGTGCAGATCGGCGCCTTCCTGGTGCTGCTGCCGGTGATCATCTGGATCTGGACCGCCAAGGACGTCACCACGGCGCTGCTGCTCACGGTGTTTCTCGTCCTGGTCGGCTTCATCGACACGATGTTGAAGCCGCTCGTGATGGGGCGTGGCCTGACCACGCCGACCATCGTGATCTTCGTCGGCGTGATCGGCGGCACGCTCGCCCATGGCATCGTCGGCCTGTTCATCGGGCCGATCATCCTGTCCGTGGCCTGGGAGATGATGATGGCCTGGATCAGGACAGAGGACCGCGCGGAGGCGGGCGCGAGGGCGGGCGAAGGCTGATCTCGCGCCCTCGAACGGCGCGATCTGCCCGCCGTGTCGCAGCTGGTCCGACGGCCCGCGGCCTGTGATCAGGGCGCGTCCCGAACTTGTCTATCCGACTAGACAAGTTACGATCAGGACGATTCTATTTTCGATTGCGGCAGTAATGGCGAAGTCTTCCAAGCTGGTCGCCGCCAAGCGCGGCAAGGTATTGTTGGTCAGACGCCGGTCGGACGGCCTGTGGATGTTCCCGGGCGGCCGCAAACGCGCGCGCGAGTCCGAGAAGGACTGCCTGCGGCGGGAGATCAAGGAGGAGCTGCCCGAGCTGAAGCTCGGCAGGATCAGCCTCTGGAAGGAAGTGAAGGCCAGGAACAAGCGCTCCGGCCGCAAGATGAGCGATGCGATCTTCATCGCCAAAGGCGCCAAGGGCAGGCTCGCGATCGGCGACAAGAAGGAGATCGACCGCGCCGCCTGGCAGAAGCCGCGCGGCATCCGCCTGACCCCGACCTCGCGCTATATCCGCGACCGCCTGTTTCCGCGGAAGCGGCAGCGGTAAGCCAAAGCACGATGAGATCAGGTTTGATCGTCGCGGCAACGGAGGTGCGCTCGCTCTCACGCTCTTGTCCGCCGAAGCCTTGGCGAAGGCTGGGAGGTCGAACGAGCCAGCGGCCAATCAATTCAACCTATGGCCGTTTCGCTTTAGTCCTCCCGGTCCACCGAACGGCCCCGCCCGGCGAATGATCGCGCCGCGCGCGGCTCCGGCGCGACGCGCCTTGCCGCCTCGGCCTCGCGCTGCTCCTTGCGGGCCTTGCGCGCATTGCGCATTGCGCGCCTGACGAAAGGGTGCTGCGAATCCTCGGCGAAGAACAGCACCACCTCGCAACTCGGACATTGCCTGGAATAGCCGTCCTGCAACCGTCCCGCGCGATCGCGGAACACGGACTTGCAGCGCGTGCACTGAATCTGGACGAAACTCATACGCGACCGACAATGACCGATGGAAATGGATCGTCAGGTGATCGCAAATGTCTGAAGAAAGCCTGAAGGCTTTGGCGGCATTCCGAGAGGTCTCGTCGCAGCCAATGTCGTGCGCACGAACGCGATGCTCGCAAAACGCGGCCAGGCGTCATCGGCCCGTCGCGACTGGCGGCGCGGGGAGCCCGTTGGAGCTGTCAATCAGCCAACCGCTATTGCTTGGCCGCGATCGTGTCCAGGCAATGGTTGAGAAAGGCGGTGCGATCCCTCGGTAGCACCTTCTCCAGATCCGCCTTCAGCGCGCATTCGCGTTGCCGCAACTGCTCGGCGCGGCGCTTCTCGGCCGCCTCGCGGTATTCAGGGGCAACCTTGTTCGGATCGACCAGCGGCTGCGAGCGGGCGGGGGCCGTCGCAAGGAGTGCGATGGCGGCGATGAAAATGAATGGTTTCAAATGAGCCTCCGTAAAATGGGGCATCCTAGCGCGCGGCGTGTGCAGGTTCAAACCGGAGGCGCGGTACCCCGTTCCGCATTGATCGGGCCGCGCCAACAACCAACAAGGCGTGTGAACCAGTTCACACGCGCGCGGCGCATTCGCTGCTATGAAAGCGTCATTGCCTGACCAATTCATATTTTGACGAAACACCCCAGCGTCCAAGCGCTGGGGTTTTTCGTGCCGGCCATGCGAGGAGGGCGCGCTCGATCGCAGCAGCCCTTGGATCCAGAGAAGCCGATCCCGCGCCGCGTCGGAAGCGGCGAGTTCCCCGTCCGTAGGGCGATCAACAGCCAAAGATTTCGGGAGCGCAATGGCGCTCCAAACGTTGCCACGAGGCGTGCGTTGGCAGGGCAAATCCCATATGCATGGCGGCGAGCAGCGAATCGACAATGCGGCGGCTCGCGTTCGGTGGGTGACAGTTTACGACCAGAGACGGATTCAAGTGAGGCTTACCAAAAAGGCGAAGGCGACCAAGACATCGCCAAAGAAAGGCAAAGGGTCGCAGCGCGCCACGATCTCGTCTTCGTCGCCCCTCGGTTCGATGGCGCTCCATCTGCTTGCACAATGGAAGCAGTCCGGACGCAGCGGCATCGTTTTT
The DNA here is from genome assembly GCF_028128935.1 of Bradyrhizobium sp. CCBAU 11361. NCBI lineage: Bacteria > Pseudomonadati > Pseudomonadota > Alphaproteobacteria > Hyphomicrobiales > Nitrobacteraceae > Bradyrhizobium > Bradyrhizobium sp. CCBAU 11361. The sequence continues at coordinate 69,972 of NZ_LBJZ01000195.1, read as the reverse complement.
CTCGCCGAGAGCGAGAACAGGGCGGAGCGGCTCGGCAGCGTCATTCACGCGCTCGATCCCTCCTGCGAGGTCCTGGTGTTTCCGCGATTGAACACTTTGCCGTTCGATCAGCTCGAGCCGTCCCACGAACTCGCAGGGCGCAGAGCCTCCGTGCTACGACGCCTCGCAAAATCCAGGAAGCCGCTCTTTCTGGTCTCGACGGCGGAAGCCGTGATGGAGCGCCTGCCGCCGCCTGCGAGCCTGTCGCGCCTGAGCGTGAGCTTGAAGGTGGGCGGCGCGTTTTCCGAGCGCGACCTGCGCGGGCGCCTCGAAGCCCTGGGATACGATCTGGAGGACGAGCCGGACTATCCGGGCGGAGCCCTGTTTCACGGGCAGACCTTCGAGATATTTCCCGCGGGCGCGCTGGGGCCGTTCCGGATCGAGCATTCAGGCCGCGCGATCAGCCGGATCGTGGCGTTCGACCCGAAAGAGCACGACATCATCTTCGAGACCAGCGAGCTTCTCGTCGACCCCATGTCGGAGCGGCTCGGCTTCGCCGGCAAACGCGGCAAGCGCGCGACGCTGTTCGACTATTGCGGGCGCGCCAAATGGATCGCCGATGCAGGCGTCCCGCTGCACGTCGACGGCTGGCTGAGCACGATCGAGGAGACCGCGCCTCGTGCGGAGAGAGAGCGCGAATACATCGGACGGCGCGACTGGAAGCAGCTCTCCAGGGGCATGAAGGTGTTGCCGCGGACGGCGTCCTTCCAGCCCATCCCGGAGTTTTCGAAGCTGACTTCCGCCAGGAAGGCGCTCCGTGCCTTCGTCGAGGAGACGCGGCGGGCCGGTTCGCGGCTGATCCTGGTCGCGGCGCAGGAGGACGACCTGCGCGTGATGGAGCGGATGAGCGGCGTCAAGGCGCCGCGCTGCGCGGACTGGGACGCGGCGGCGCGCGGGCGGGGCGGCGATGCGGCGCTTCTGGCCGATCTCGATGCGGGTTTCGTCGTGCCGGGGAAAAAGTCTCTCGTTGTCGTGACCGCGTCCGACGTGCTCGGCAGCCGGGCGCATCATCCGCAGCCGATGGCGCGGGCCTGGAGCGCGGCCTTCGACCATGCCGACGTGCCCGAGCAGGGCACGGTGGTCGTGCATCTCCAGCGCGGCCTTGCCGTGCTCGACGGCCTGCAGACCGTGAATACGGGCGGCGGCGCGCTGCGCGAGATGATCCGCCTGGTGTTCGCGGGCGACAACGCGGTTCTCGTGCCGCCACCCGATCTGGCCCTGATGTGGCCCTACGCGACCGAGCCGGGCAAGCTGGCGCTCGACAAGGCGGACGGCAGCTCCTGGTGGGCCCGCCGCACCGAGGCCGAGCGCGAAATCCAGATCGCCGGCAAGGCGCTGGCCAAGCACATCAGCCAGCGCCGAAGGCGGCGCGCCGAAAAGCTGGTTCCGCCGGGATCGGCCTATGAGAAGTTCGTCGCGCGCTTTCCTTATTTCACGACGATCGATCAGGCCAAGGCGATCCGCGACGTGCTGGATGATCTTGCATCCGGCCATCCGATGGACCGGGTGATCTGCGGCGATGTGGGATTTGGCAAGACCGAGGTGGCGCTACGGGCCGCCGCCGCCGTGGTGCTGTCGGGCAAGCAGGTGGCGATCGCGGTGCCGACGACGGTGCTGGCACGCCAGCACGTCGCAACGTTCCAGAAGCGCTTCGCCCCGTTCGGCATCGAAGTAGGAAACCTGTCGCGGGCGACTTCCGGCGCGGAGCTGCGGGAGACCAAGGAGGGACTGCGCAGCGGCCGCATCAAGGTCGTGGTCGGAACGCAGGCGCTGGGCGCGAAGGACGTGAAGTTCGACGATCTCGGCCTCGTCATCATCGACGAGGAGCAGCATTTTGGCGCGGCGGAGAAGGTCAGACTTTCCAGCCTTGCCAAGAATGTCCATGTGCTGATGATGAGCGCGACGCCGATCCCGCGCACGCTGGCCGCCGGCCTTGCCGGCTTCCGCGACCTCAGCGTGATCGCCTCGCCACCGGTGCACCGGCTCCCGGTCGCAACCAGGATTGCGCCGCTGTCGGATGCGGCCATTGCGTCGGCGTTGCTGCGCGAGCAGCGGCGCCACGGCCAGAGTTTTCTGATCTGTCCGCGCATCCAGGATCTGGATCCGATGCTGGCGCGGGTGCAGGCGGTGGCCGGCGATCTTCGCATCGTGTGCCTGCACGGCAGACTGGCTGCCGACGAGATCGACGACCGCATGATGAGCTTCGTCGAGGGCAGGGCCGACGTCCTGCTCGCGACCAACATCGTGGAGAGCGGCCTCGACATTCCGCGTGCGAACACCATCGTGGTCTGCTGGCCCGAGAAGTTCGGCCTTGCCCAGCTGCATCAGCTGCGCGGACGGGTCGGCCGTAGCGGCATCCGGGCGTTCGCCCATTTGCTGACCGAGACGAATTCCGGGCAGTCCGAGAAGCGGCTGGCCGTGCTCGAGGAGTTCAGCCGGCCCGGCGCCGGCTTTGCCATCAGCGAGCGCGATCTCGATCTCAGAGGTGCGGGCGACCTGTTTTCCGAGCAGCAATCCGGCCACGTCCAGGTGTTCGGGCCCGTGCTCTACAGCCACCTGCTGAAAATGGCCTCGGAGAAGGTCGATGAGGAGCGGGCCGCGGTGTGGGTGCCCGACCTGAACCTGCCGGTCGCGGACATGCTGCCCGAGACCTATGTGCACTCCGAGCCCGTGCGGCTCGAACTCTATGCGCGCGCCGCAAGATGCGGCAGCGAGGACGACCTCGTCGACCTCGAAGAGGAGACCTCCCGCCGCTTCGGCCCGCTGCCGAAAGTCGCGCGCGATTTCTTCGCCGCAGCGAAGCTCAGGCTCGAATGCAAGCGAAGGGGCATCATCCGGCTCGACGTCGGCCTCGGGGCGGTGGCCGCAACGTTCCTGCCCGGACGGTTGCGGAAGTCGAGAGGAAAGTCACTCCAGCGCGACGGCGATCGCGTCGTCTATCACAGCCAGATGCGCGATGCGCCGTTCGAGCGGGTGGAGGAGTTGTTCGAGGTGCTGGACGAGACGTGAGGGGCGGACGCGCCAGATGAACCTGGCCAAGTGCATCGGCCAGATGAATCGGCCAAGTGAATCAGACAGGTGAATCAGGCAGGCGGAGCCTGTCACTTCGAGGCGTGGTCGATCTTGTGCCCCAGATGCCCGGTGTCGTGATCGCGGCGCAGCTGGCTCAGCGACGTCTCGTTCAGCTGAAGCAGGACCTCGCTGAGCTGGGTCGCATCGGGATAGCCGGCCGCAAAACCCTTTCCGTAGATCTTGCGCAACGTGCCAACCAGCGTGTTGCCGTGCTTCTTGCTGATCCCGCCATCCTTGTCCCGATGGCGAGCGTCCAGGCCCGATTCCTTCATGGGTCTCTCCCTGTGCGGCGTCTTCAGCGCCTGGAGAGAGCGTGCTCCCAAATGGGTCGATTGGCAACGGCGCGGCGCGCCGGCGTCGAGCGCCGGTTCGTGCCATCGGGTGGCGAAGGCGGAGTGGCTAGGCGGCCTGCTCCTCAAACGAGGTGTATATCCGGCCGGTCGGATCAACGATCTGGACGTCCCAGCACCCGTCCTCGACCAGCTCCCTGGCCTTCTTGAGGGCGGCCGCAAGTGACAGCCGCTTCAGGCTGACGACGCCTGCCGTGTCGAAACCGTTGATTTCAAACATGCCGCTCCCTCCTGTTTTGCTGAATCTTACACTGTTTGAGGGTGTTGTCTCGCGGCTTTGTGGCGCTTCGATGCCGCCTGCTCCATGACCCGTTCCATCGGATGGACCCCGTAATCGGCCGGGGTGGCTGGGCCAGCCAGGTGGCCACGTCGCTAACGTGGAATTAATCCAAAAAGCTCACAATTTTAGACAGTTGTGTAGATGGGTGCTGCGTAAAGGAGGCGTCGCGAGGACGTTTCGGCGACGGCTTCCTTTTGCTCGCTCATTTGAGGTCGATACACGTGACCACGACATTCGAAGCGCCAGGCCTCGTCGAACAACTCGACCCTGCAGCACTTGCAGCCGCCGCAGCAGCATCCGAGCCCGCAGCCGCGGAAGCTCCAGTCCCGGTCAGGCGTTCCAGCCGGAAATCGCTCCTGGCATTGTCGGTGTGCGCCCTCGCCATCAACGGCTCGGCGGCGATCTATACGTCGCCATCCGATTTTTCGTCGCTGAATATCGGCAGTCTGGCCGAGCTGCTTCCGCGCCGGGAGGCTGCCGCGCCAAAGCCGGATCCGGTTGTCGCCGCCTTGAAGGATATCCAGTCGGCCCAGCAGCAACACACGGCTTCGCTGCAGGAGAACAGCCAGGCACTGCAGCAAAATGCAGCTCTGCTGCAGCAGGATTCAATGGTGCTCCTGTCGCTGCGACAGAGCATCACGGACGAACGGGTCGATGTGAGGAAGATATCTTCGCAATTGTCCACGCTGATTGCGAAGGTGGACTCGCTGCAAGGTGCAATGATGTCGGATGTCACATCCTCCATCCGAAGGGCGAACGCTCGCTATGGACTGTCCGCAGCGATGCGCAAACGGATGGTCCGGCAACCGCAATCCGTCGGGCCTGTTTCGGTGGGAGGAGCTCCGCTGAGTACGCCGGCTACGGTTTCGGCTCCGGAGAGCTGAGGATAGGGCCAGGCAAGGCGCTTGGGATGACTGACCTTCCAGCTCACGCTGGCGGGTCTTCCGGTCATGCCAAGCAGGCCATGATGGCGAGCACGACGTCGGCGCCCAGGTCGCCCGAGTACATCGTGAAAAGGATGCCGGCTCCAACAACAACAGCAAGGATTTTGAGAACGATCATCTTGAGATCCCCTCGTGAATGACGGGAGACTGCGCGCGGATTGTTTCCTGAGTGCTTCGCGTGATGCGGTAAACGGTTTCATTCACCGAGACGTTATCCGTGAGGGGCTGCCCGGCTCGGAAGGGCCGCAACAGGGAACCGCTGCGGTCCCTAGCTCGTTCGGTCGTTCGTTGCGCAAGAGTTTGCCGTTCCTGTCCGGAAGACTACTGCCAATGTTGGGAAACGAACAGAACGGCGCTCCGAGCTGTGAGTAAGCTTGGACCTGCTTGAGCTTCCCCAAGGTCCAAGCACCCACGGCCCCGGCCTCAACGCCCACCACGACACCCCACGGCCGGGGCCGTTTTTCCCCTCTATCGATATCCCATCGCCGGTGTCGGCAGCCCGTCCCTATTGAAGTCTGGCCGGACGTCAGCGCCGCGCTCGCCGCAGGCAGTGCAGATGAAGCGCCGCTCGATGTCGGACAGCCGCACGTCATCTGGCCAGCGGTTCGCGCTTAGCGCGGTAGAATGTCCGCAGCGGTAGTCAGCGCAATTGATCAGAACGCCCCGGACGCCCTTCTCACGCATCTCGCCGAAGGTGATCTTCACCGGGCGGCCATCGACGCAGGTTGGAATCGTCCGCTTTATCGGGCGAGGCATCCCGCCAAAAATGGTGCCGCATGCGCGGAGTCAAATTATCGGAAATTCCGGTGACAGTGCACTTAACGGGGCAGAATGCGCATTTGGTTGAGTGCACTGTCACCGTAACTCGGGCGAACGAGCGGGACGAGGATGCGTTACTGAAGACCATCGATCAGCATCCGCGCAAAAGCCGCCGCGATGTCGGCAAGCTGCTCGGGATGAGCGACAGCCGCGTGTACCGGCTCGCGCAAAAGCTGGAGCAACAAAAGCTGATCCGTTCAGAGCGCAGCGGTTGGACGTTGACCGGTGCCGGCGAGCGGGAGCTTAACGCCATGGATTCGCGTGGTTCAGGGGTGAACCAACCACCGCAGCGACAGGGTCATTTTGCGCCGCCGACGTAGGCTTCACAATCGTTATCGCCGGGCCCAGCCTATCAAGAAGCCAGTGGCCTTGTTTCTGAAGGCAGAAAGGGTAGGAGCCGCGAGCACACCCCGAAGCGGATCCATAATCGCGATGTAGTCGGTATTGTCCCGCTGAATGCCATAAGCGACGACTACATGAGCTGGGTTTTTCCCTTTCATTACTATGTAGACATGGTTCCCGGACGTCGCCACCAGAGGAAACATCTTTTCGTATACATAGTCGAACGTGAGGTCGGCTCTGTCGATTTCCTCGTATTCCATGTTGATCGAGAGGCTGTTTGCTATCTCATCGAAGTACCCGAGATCGAGCGCATTTCCATTGCAGTACATCTGAAACATTTGGATGATTGAGCTATATGACCAACTGACCCCGCGAGTGGCTTCAAGCCAGGAGCTAAGGGCGCAAGCCCAACATACGGGCAGTGAAACTTCGTCGTCGCCAGTTCCTATCGATGGTTGCTTCACAATTCGGGGTTTCGATAGACGATACGTGACCATCTGATACCCTCATTTCCGACAGCATGATCCTTTGCCGGATCAAAGCCTGTGATAATGTGTCTTCATTGTTGCTGCTAAGTTCAAGCGCGCGCAAGAATTGTATTGCCGCCGACCCGTCGCGGGACAGTTGAACCATAAACAATTGCCTGCGTGAGACCCGAAGCCGTTCTTCAATCCGCGCCACTCTTCGGCGTTGTCGCACTTCGTTTCAATCGCTTTCAAACGCGCTCACGATATTTAATCACGGGGTCTGAATTTCAACTGCTTGCATTGCTTTGCATATTTGATGTGAAACCGAAATGTCACTTTCGGGGGCCACTTTAGGGCCACATGGCGCAATTCGCGCCGGATTTTTGCAGATGAAAACGGGACCTAAATGCACCGTCTGCGCTCATGACGAGCGTTGGCGGATCGAACTGTTGCGTGCGGGCGGCGCCTCGCTCGACAGCCTGGCTACGAAGTTCGGACTGTCCAAGGACGCGGTCGGGCGACATTGGCACAATCACGTCAGCGCCGACATGAAGGCGTCCTATCTCGTCGGGCCGGCACAACTCGCCGACCTGGCCGCGAAAGCAGCGGACGAGGGCGCCTCCGTGGCTCTGTGCTTCAGCGAGCCGGGTGGGGCGCCCGTAGTGGCGAACAGCAACTTCAACCGGCCGATCCTGTATCCGAGAGCGGGGGTGGTGTGATGGCGCGTGGTGGAATCCAGAAGTTAAGCTTTGAGTTGGGCGCAGTGTGCACCTAGACCTTCGGCACGCCCGTGCCGAGCACTTGATGAAGCAATGCGAGCACGCCTTGTGCAACGAGACTGCCCGATGCTTTTACGATCACCTCCTGCAGTCGCTTGAGGGCTAGGCGCAGTAAGCTGGTGTCTTGATTTTGAATTTGAGCTTCGATGGCAGCCAGAGCTTGAGCCAGCTCTCTGCCGTCGACGCCTTCATTCGTGAGCGTGTGCGTATGTGCCTTGACCTGCGAGACCAAATTCCTAACGCGTTCGATACTTAGAGGTGCATGCGTTATATCGCCCGAATGAATCTCGGCGCCGATGTTGCCGGTCATTGAATGGATGGTATCCACGTTGATGATGGAATGAACCTTCCAGCGCGCTCTAACTCGATCGCCCAATCGAGAACGAGGTTGCGAACTGCATCAAGTATCCCGGCGAATGCTGAGTGCGGTATTGAGCAGCCGCCTTGTGTGAGTTGGGTGCCATTATGCTTCGATAGTGATTTCAGGATGTCGGCGGAATATTGTTTGATGAATTCGCCTGATGTCTTTGATAACAGGCTTTCTAATCTCGCTACGGAGTCCCCAACCGACGCAATGCGCAGAAACGGATTGGCACAGAAAAATGGCGCGCGATCTAATGATCGAAATGGTGGGCGGCGAGCCTGCGAAGCAGCTTCAGGAACAGTTCGCCTAGTTTACCTCAGCGATGGCCCGCCAGTTCACGCTAGCGGGCCACAATCGGCGTACAATTTTGGATTGTGCGACTAAGTTGTAGGTGCTACTTTTTCCCGGCTATGTGGAGCGAAATACTATTTCGTATAGCCGTTATCTGTTTAGGGCTCACACCTGTCGTGGCTCTAGCAGTGCTGACGTTCTGGAAGTAAGGCCGCCTCAGGTGGCGGTCAGTTTCAACATGGCGGGCCTACTCTTGGGCGCGATAGCCCGGGACGGCGAGCAGCTCTCTGATCCGTGCCACCTTCTTTTTGGCGCTGCTCGGTCCCTCTATGGTCTTCCGGATGTCCTCGACCAGACCCTCTAATCTCAGTCGATGCGCGCGGTCAGCTTCGCGGCGGCTGGCATCTGCAATCTCATCGAGAGCAACCATACGGCGAGTATTGCCGATTTTTCCCGATGCGTCAAAGCGCCGTTGGCGGACCCTGACCTGATCGGCTCCTCGAAAGGCCGCCTAAGCCCGCCTTCATCTGGTCCGCTTCACGCTGTCCGCGATTGCGCGTTCAACTTCTGAGGCGAGAACCGTCAGGTGATCAGCCAACTTCGTAAAAAGCTCTCGCTTCTTCGGGTCAGTCGCCAAGTCACGGATGAGGGCGCACTCAGCGGCATCTGTGCGGAGCTTTTCCAATTGAGCCTGCATGTCTTTCATTGCAGTTACTCCGTTCCCTGAGGGGAACCGTACTGCCAAGGTGTGAAAGCGAACAGAGCTGAATGCCGAATTTCCTAGGCTCGGGTCGCTGGATCGACGCAGTCCAGCACCTCCAGCGGCCCCGGCCTTCCTACCCCCTAGAGCCACGGCCGGGGCCGTCCTTTAAGTGGCTAACGATAGCCCCAGCCACCGAAAGGCGCTTTGGCGTTCCAGTCGAAGTCCGGCCGAACGTCGGCACCGCGAGTGGCAGACAAATCGCGGCTCGAGATCCGATAGCCTTACTTTGTCAGGCCAATGGTCGGCATCCAAGGCAACGTGATGGCCGCAATGGCAATAGACCAGCACGCCGCGCAAGCCCATCTCCCGCATCTCGCCGAAGGTGATCTTGACCGGGCGGCCGTCAACGAGCGTGGTCGTTTGGCGTCGGACAGGAGGAGGCATGCCGAGATCAAAGCGGTATCGTGAGCGCCTTGCAAATTATCGATTCCTAGCGGCTCGAGAAGCGCGCGAGCTACTGCCGGTCGTGGGTGTGGAGAGCCGCCGTTATTCGATCCCGGCGTCGTGCTGTTGGGCCTTCATGACGACTAGCAGCAGGCCGGTGACGGCGAGTGCAAGCAGCAGTAGGAGGGCGCCTCCGCCGATCATGAGTGCGGTCATGGTCGGTTCTCAGCGAGTGTGCACGGTGTGTGCATGCCCGGGAATCGGACTGCGATTTTGCTTTGATGTTTTGGGATTAAGTCTTTGATTTAGTTTGGTGAGCGCGCTGGGGCTCGAACCCAGGACCCCGTGATTAAAAGTCACGTGCTCTACCGGCTGAGCTACGCGCTCCCATGGCCGCTGATGGCTTCAAGAGATCACCATCGTCTTCGGTCATTTCGAGAAGCATGTCTTGCCGCAGCGCTTAAGCTCGCGTCGCGGGGAAAAACCGGCTGTTTCCGGATCATGCTTTCGGCCCGCGCTGTGTAGGGGGATGGGGCGCTGAGGTCAATAGCGCGGGTGGCTGCCGAAACTCTTGGCAGGAGCGCGGATTTGCTCGCGGTGTCCGCAGCTTAAGCCGGAATTTTCAACCCGATTGGCGGCCGCTATCCACGCCGAACAGCGCCGGTGGCTTGCCGGTGCGGAGGTTTCACCCGCGCCGGCAGGCGTTCGTACCGTCAGTTCGCCTCGCGCCGGACCTCGTTCGGCACGGCTTGCGACGTGCCGGCGGGGGTCGGCAGTGCGACCGGGCGCAGGCCGATCAGCTCGGCGGTGCGGATCGCGCTGTCGCGCCAGAACTGGAACGAGTTGATGCGGCTGAGCTCGAGGATGGCGATCGCCACCGCCGCCAGGAACGGCAGGCTTTGCAGCACCAGCACGCCGGCGAAGATGTAGATCTCGGTGATCTGCCTGAAACTGTTGGAGGCGATCAGCACGCCGGCGCCGATCAGGAGCAGGGCGCCGATCACGGCCTCCCAGAACGCCTGGAACTCGATCGACATCCTGGACAGGCCGCCCTTGGAGGTGCGCGCGAACGCGATGTGCTCGGTGATCAGTCCCTGCGCCACCGCGCGCGACACCGTCCATTGCACGCTCATCGCCGCGATCATCGCGCCCAGCATCTGGCCGGGTTTGATCGCGACGCGCGCGCGGTACATCGACAGGAAATGCGCCAGCGAGACGATGAAGGCGCCGATGATCGGCAGCGTCAGGATCTTGTCGGGGATGGCGATGTCGGCAAAGGCGACGATCGGCACCCAGACGAGGTTGAGCAGCGCCACGACCACGCCGAGGCTTTCGGCGCCGAGCCAGTTCAGCCAGCCGAGGCCATATTCGCGCTTCTGGTCCGGCGTCAGCCGGCTCCGGCCGGGCAGGAAGTGGCGCCAGTGCTTCTTGACGATCTGGAGGCCGCCATAGGCCCAGCGGTGACGCTGCTTCTTGAAGGCCTCGTAGGTGTCGGGCAGCAGGCCCTGGCCGTAGCGGTGGTTGGTGTAATGCGTGACCCAGCCGAGTTCCTGGATCGCAAGGCCGAGATCTGAGTCCTCGCAGATCGTGTCGCTCGACCAGCCGCCGGCCATGTCCATCGCGGCGCGTCGGATCAGGCACATCGTGCCGTGCACGATGATGGCGTTCGCCTCGTTGCGCTGGACCATGCCGATGTCGAAGAAGCCGGCATATTCGCCGTTCATGATGTAGTGCATGATCGACAGATCGCCGTCGCGATGCTCCTGCGGCGCCTGCACGAGGCCGACGCGCGGGTCGGCGAAAGCCGGCACGAGGTCCTTCAGCCAGTCAGGGTCGACGACATAGTCGGCATCGAGGATGCCGATGATCTCGGCATCGACGGCGGTGCGGTCCATCGCGATGCGCAGCGCGCCGGCCTTGAAGCCCTGCACCTTCTCGGCGTTGATGAACTTGAAGCGTTCACCGAGCGCGCGGCAATGGTCCTGGATCGGCTGCCAGAAGGCGGGATCCGGCGTGTTGTTGATGATGACCACGCATTCGTAGTTCGGGTAGTTCAGCCGCGACAGCGCATCGAGCGTCTGCTTGAGCATCTCGACCGGCTCGAAATAAGCGGGGATGTGGATCGAGACCTTCGGGTAGTAATTTTCGGGAACGTTCTCGACCGGCTTGCTCTTGGCGAGCAGCCGCTGCGGCGGCCGGCCGAAGGCCACGGCCGCGATCTCGTCGATGCGCGCCATCGCGATCAGCACCAGCGGAACAAGCAGGATCATGCCGAGCGTCAGCGCGAACGCCGAGCCGAAGATGAAATAGTGGCCGTTCCAGAACGCGAACACGGTGGCGGCCCAGGCGCCGACGCCGTTGGCGGTTGCCGACAGCAGGAACGCCTGCTTGGCGGTCGGCTGCTGCAGCCGCAGGATCGGCAGCGACAAGAGGATGCCGACCAGCAGCGCGATCGTCATCAGCTTCCAGTAGTCAGGATTCTCCACCGGGCCGGTCCAGGCGAATTTCGGCTCGCGGCTGGCGTTGAGGATGCCCCAGTACGGACCGACGCCGCCTTCGAAGAACTTCCAGGGCTGATCGATCGCCTCGACGATGTTGTATTCCATGCCGATGGCTTCGGCGCGGCTGACGAAGTTGCGCAAGGTCAGCGCCTGCTGGAACGGACCGGGGTCGGCGTTGCGCAAATTGTAGCCCGCGCTCGGCCAGCCGAATTCGGCGATCACGATGCGCTTGCCCGGGAACAGGTTGCGCAGCAGGTTGTAGCGGTCGACGGCCTGGTCGACCGCCTGGTCCGAGCGGAAGTTTTCCCAATAGGGCAGCACGTGGGCGGCGATGAAATCGACGTTGGATGCGAGCTCCGGATTGTCGCGCCAGATGTTCCAGATCTCGCCGGTGGTCACGGGCACGCGGACCGCGCTCCTGACCCGCTTGATCATCTCGATGAGGTCTTCGACCTTCTGCTCGCCGCGATAGATCACCTCGTTGCCGACGACGACGCCGTTCACGTTGCTGTTCTTGCGGGCAAGCTCGATAGCGGCCTTGATCTCGCGCTCGTTGCGATCCTTGTCCCTGTCGATCCAGGCGCCGACGGTGACCTTGAGGCCGAACTCGGCCGCGATCGGCGGCACCAGTTCCACGCCGCCCGTCGACGAATAGAGGCGGATCGCGCGCGTCATGGTCGACAGCGTCTTTAGGTCGGCGCGGATTTTCTCCACCGTCGGGGTGTTGTCGATGTCGGGGTGGGCCGAGCCTTCGAACGGCGCGTAGGAGACGCTGGGGAGCAGCCCCCTGAAGTCGGGCGCAGGTTCCCTATCGCGCAAGACTCCCCAGATGCCCGCGTGGAGCACTGACACGAGCAACAGAACGGCGGCGACAACGCGCATCGCGGCTAAACCAAAAGGGGCTGAGGTGGCAGGGCAGCGGATCTGACCCCGAGATCCGACCGAGTCCGCGGCAAATGGAGCATACCTCTGCCGCGCGGTTTCACAACTGTCATGGCCTCATGTCCTTACGAGGGCATGGCCTTTTTCGAAAAACGCGCGGCAGTGCCAATCGTTTCTTTGGCCGATCGTTCCTGAACGAAGGCTGAAGCGACCCGCTGCTATTTCTGGGGCGCCGGCGTCGGACTTGCCGCAGGCGCGGGGCTCGCTGCGGGCTGTGGTGCCGGCGCATTGCCTGCTGTCGGCGCTGCCGGCTGGGAGGCCGCGGCGGCTGCCTGCTGCGGCTGGGAGGCCGGATTGATCCAGCAGGCATGCACACGGCTGTCCAGGGTCTCGGCGACCTTGGGATCGATCTGGCCGCCGAAGCGGGTCAGGCAGCGGAAGGCGGCCTGGATGTGGCCGCCGGGGCAGCCGAAGCGGTCGTAGAGGTCGAGATGACGGAACGCGGTATCGAGGTCGTCCCGCCACATCAGCCGCACCACGCGCCGGCCGAGCCAGACGCATTCGGGGTTGCCGGCCGGGCCGTTGATGACCTGGGCGGCTTCGGCGAACTCGTCGGTGCGGCGCTGGTTCTGGGCGGCGTCCTTGGCGGCAGCGTCGGCGGGCTGGGCAGCGGCCTTGCCCTGGTCGGGGGCGGGCGTGCCGCTCTGGGCGGAGGCGCCAGCGAGACCAGCCAGGGCCAGAAGAGAGGTGACGGCCAAGGTGGCGGCGAACTGCCGCAGGACCGCATTTCGTGACTGACGCACCCGTTGCCGCATGAATTCCCCAACTTCTCCGCTGACCGCCCGCGTCAGGATCCCGCGGACGCGCCGGTGATGGCGTCCAAATGGGTCTCCAATGCGGCGGAAAATTCCCGGCGAGTTGCATGACCTGTATTTCGAATTTTGTCCAGCAAAGTCACGATCCTAGGCCTCTGTCGAACGGCCGCAGGTAAATTCCTTGGGGGAGGGAGGGATCCGCTTCGGGCCACCCCCCTTGGCAGACGGCGCGCGAGCAGGTAATCGACGGCGCTTCGCGGAGGACGGAACCGATTTCACTTCGTACGCCACTGGCGCTTCTCCTCGTTTCACTGGGTGCAATTGCTGCCGTGTGGTGGTGGCTGGCCACGCCAATCACGCTCGCGCGCGCCCCGATCGATCCCGCCGACAAGGTTCAGTGCGTCTCCTATGCGCCGTTCCGCGGCGAGCAGTCGCCGCTGGACGCATGGACCCATATCGAGGCCGACCAGATCGAGCAGGACCTGCGCCAGCTCAAGGAGATCACCGACTGCGTCCGCACCTATTCGATGGAGAACGGGCTCGACCAGGTTCCGGCGATCGCCGCCAAGGTCGGAGGGCTCAAGGTGCTCCAGGGCATCTGGCTCTCCAGCAACCGCACCAAGAACTTTGAGCAGGTCGCGCTCGCCGTTCGCCTCACCAAGGAGTTCCCCGATATCATCACCGCGCTCGTCGTCGGCAACGAGGTGCTGCTGCGCGGCGAGATGACGACGGCCGATCTCGTCTCCATCATCCGCTCGGTGAAGCCGCAGGTCCGCGTGCCCGTCACCTATGCCGATGTGTGGGAGTACTGGCTGAAGAACCGCGAAGTCTACGACGCGGTCGACTTCGTCACGATCCATATCCTGCCCTATTGGGAGGATTTCCCGGTGAAGGCGAAATTTGCCAGCGCGCATGTCGAGACGATCCGCGAGCGCATGGCGGTGGCGTTTCCCGGCAAGGAGATCCTGATCGGCGAAACCGGCTGGCCGAGCGAGGGCCGCATGCGCGACGGCGCGCTGCCGTCGCGCACCAACCAGGCGCGCGTCGTCTCGGAAATCCTGAGCCTGGCGAAGGCGCAGAAGTTTCGCGTCAATCTGATCGAGTCCTATGACCAGCCGTGGAAGCGCAAGCTGGAAGGCACCGTCGGCGGCTATTGGGGCCTGTACGACTCGGTGCGGCGGAGCCTGAAATATCCGCCGGGCGAGCCGATCAGCAATTTCCCGTATTGGAAATGGTACATGGGCGCGGGCATGGGCCTCAGTGTGCTGGTGTTCGCGGTCGCGCTGATCACGCTGCGCCGGCGGCCCTGGACGCCGCGCTTCTCGGCCTGGCTGGGCGTCGCCATCTCGGCGACGACGGCAGGGAGCCTGCTCGGCATCGGCGCCGACAAGGTGTTTTACGAGAGCTACGGCATCGGCGGCTGGCTGCTGTGGGGCACGCTGCTCGCGGCCGGGATCCTGTCGCCGATCTTCTGCGCGCAGGCGCTGGTGATCGGCCGCAGCCTGCCGACCTTCCTCGACCTGCTCGGCCCGAGCGAGGGACGGAAATGGTCAAAGCTCACCGCCGTGCTCGGCCTGACGCTGGCGGTGGCGGCGGTGATCGCGGCACAGACCGCGCTCGGCTTCGTGTTCGACCCGCGCTACAAGGATTTCCCCTACGCCTCGCTGACGATGGCGGTGGTGCCGTTCGCGATCCTGATGCTGAACCGTCCGCAGATCGGCGTGCGTCCGATCGCGGAATCGGTGTTCGCAGGCGTGCTGGCGCTGTCGGCGGCCTATGTGCTCTTCAACGAAGGCCGCGACAACTGGCAGTCGCTGTGGACCTGCGCGATGTATCTCTTGTTCGCGCTCACGCTGTGGCGGGCGCGGGCCGAGCAAAGCCAAGAATGAGCAGGCCGATCGCCAGGCCCGACAGCACGACATTGTAGAGCACGATGCCGAGGCCGGCGGCGATAACGCCGGCGGTGAGCAGCACGATCGACGGCCGCATCAGGTTCAGCGTCGCAACCACCAGCGCGACGATGCCGAACACCGAATTCTTGAACAGCACGGTCGAAACCGAACGCGCCTTGCACATCAGGGTCTGAAGCCCGGCATCGCAGGCGAGCGCGACTTGCGAGAACTCGATCGCGAGATAGCGCACATAGAGCGCGTAGCCGACGGAGATGAAGCCGACGACGATCAGGAACTGCACCTGGTAGGGCGAGAGGCGGAAGGGCTTTTTTGTCATGGGCGCAATATGGTCGGGTTGAAGGGAGGGGGCAACAGGGGCGACCCAACTTTTCTGTCCATCGCTCGCAAGCCGTTAGACTGGCAGTGCAGTCAGGACCTTTGGCTCGCGTGCTATCTTTGTGGCAGCTAACCGATCCAATCGGCACGCACCATTCCCTACCGCCTGAAGAACGACGACAACGTCGATCCCGCCGACGCCGTCTCCGGCTTGGCCGGCGCTGCCGGCTGCTGTGCGGCAGGTGCAGGCGCGGGCTCCTCGCGCTTTGATGAGCGCTTCGAGGAATAGCTGCGGCGGCGCTTGTCCGGCTTGGCGGTGGGGGCGGGCGCAGGTGCAGTCTCGGCTTGCGGCGCGGCGTCCGGGTTCTTCTCGGCGTTCTTTTCCTGAACCCTGTCCTGAGACTTTTCTTGTCCCTTCTCCGAACCACCGCGCATCGACAGCCGCTGGCCGTCGAACACGGTGGTCTCGCAGTGACGGTCGTTCTCGCCGAGGCCCGCGCAGAGCTTTGCGGCGGCGGCGGCGTTGATCAGCGGGCCGGCACCCAGGCGGAGCTGCATGCCAAGGCCAGTGGTGCCTTCCTTGATCATGATGATCGGCCGCAGCGCTGCGATCTCCGGATTGGATTTGGTCACGCCGCGCCAGAGCGCACGCAGGCCGTCGATCGAATTGGCGCCGCCGAGATCGATCGCAAAGCGCGTCTGCTGAACCGCGATCGCGGGAGCCTCGCTTTCGGTTGCCTCCGAAGGCTTGGCCGATGCGGCTGCGACTTCGGTCGGGGCGGGTGTCGGCTCGGTCTTCTTCTCGGCGGTCTTCTCGGTTGTCTTCTCAGCCGTCTCGGGTTGAACCAGTTTCGACGCGGCGGGATCTGGCGGCGCCATGATCGACTTGGAGGGCACCAGCGGAAGCATCGGCAGCGCCGACGTCGTCGCCGGCGACTGCTGCACGAGGGAGGCCGCGGCCGCGCTCTGCGGCGGCGGGCTCGACGGCTCCTTTGCGGCGTCCTTCGCAGTGTCCTTTGTCGGCTCCTTCGCCTGGTCCTTCGAAAGTTCCTTGGCCGCTGCCGCGCGCGGCTTGTCGCTGGATGGCACCGGCATCGAGGCGACCGGCGCGACGCTGGGCGCCGCAGGCGGTGCGTCAGGCGCCGGCGTGTCCTGCGGCTTTGCGCTCTGCCTTACGATGGCGCCGGTGACGGAATCGAGCCCTTGCTCCAGCACGGTGACGCGCGAATAGAGCCGGTCGCGATCGGCATTCAGCGTCTCGACGGCGGCGGCGAGGCGGCGGGCCTCGTTCTGGCTTTCCCTGGTCAGCAGCTGGAGCCGGTCGGCCTGGCGCGCGAGATCGGCAGAGGCAACCTGGTCGCGCCGCCAGCCGAGCTGAGCCTGGTTGGCCATCACCGCGATGACGACGGCGCCGACGGCCGTAACGCCCCAGGAGCCCAGCCGCCACATCATGCGGCGGTCGAACGTGCTTTCCTCGGCCAAAAGTCCGGAGAACAGCCCGCCAGTCTCCTTGGTGCCGAAGGCATCCGCCAGTGGGTCGGAATCCTTTGCCATGAACGTTAAGTGCCCAGCCCTGTCCGGCTTCCCCGAATCAATCAGGGAACATTAACAGGAAAAGCACCTCGCACTTGAATTCCGGGCGTTTGCGGGGGTAGCAAGGCAGGCAGCATGAGGGCGGCCTGCCGCCTGCCGCGCCAGTTGATTCGGCCGTATCTGACAGGATTTCGATGACCGCCCGCTCCAGCCTCACGATCGTGCTCGCCGCTGGCGAAGGCACGCGCATGCGCTCACGCCTGCCGAAAGTGCTGCATCCCGTCGCCCACCAGACGCTGCTCGCCCATGTGCTCGCTGCCGCACCCAAGGGAACCGATACCGCGCTTGCCGTCGTGGTCGGCCCGGATCATCAGGCGGTGGCCGATGAGGCGAGGCGCATCCGCCCCGATGCGCTCACCTTCGTGCAAGCCGAACGGCTCGGCACCGCGCATGCGGTGCTGGCGGCGCGCGAGGCGATCGCGCGCGGCGTGGACGATCTGCTGGTTGCCTTCGGCGACACGCCGCTGATCTCGGCCGAGACCTTCGCGCGGCTGCGCGCACCGCTGGCCAACGGCGCCGCGCTCGCCGCGCTCGGCTTCCGCGCCGCCGACCCCACCGGCTATGGCCGCTTCATCGTCGAGGGCGACCGCCTGGTCGCGATCCGCGAGCAGGCCGATGCCAGCGCGGACGAGCGCAAGATCGATCTGTGCAATGCCGGCGTGATGGCGATCGACGGACGCCGCGCGCTCGCGATCCTCGACAAAATCGGCAATGCGAATTCCAAGGGCGAATATTATCTGACGGATGCGGTCGAGATCGTCCGCGAACAGGGATGGGAGTCCGTGGTGATCGAGACCAGCGAGGACGAGGTGCGCGGCATCAACACCAAGGCGCAGCTCGCGGAAGCCGAAAGCGTGATGCAGTCGCGGCTGCGCAAGGCGGCGATGGAAGCCGGCGTGACGCTGATCGCGCCCGAGACCGTCTATCTGTCCGCCGACACCGTGTTCGGCAAGGACGTCACCATCGAGCCGTTCGTGGTGATCGGCCCCGGCGTCTCGATCGCCGACGGCACGGTGATCCATTCCTTCTCGCACATTGTCGAGACCACGCTCGGCAGGAATGTCTCGATCGGACCCTATGCGCGGCTGCGCCCCGGTACCTCGCTCGGCGACGGTGCGCGGATCGGCAATTTCGTGGAGACCAAGGCGGCGACGCTGGAGGCCGGCGTCAAGGTCAACCATCTCTCCTACATTGGGGACGCCACCGTCGGCGCCAATTCCAACATCGGCGCCGGCACCATCACCTGCAACTACGACGGCTTCAAGAAGCACAAGACGGTGATCGGGCAGGGCGCCTTCGTCGGCACCAACTCCTCGCTGGTGGCACCGGTGAAGATCGGCAACGGCGCCTATATCGGCTCCGGCTCGGTGATCACGAAGGACGTGCCCGACGATGCGATGGCGCTCGAGCGCAACCAGCAGACCATCAGGGAAGGCGGCGCGGCGCGCTATCGCGAGTTGAAGACGGGCGGCAAGAAGCCGGAGAAGTGAACGCTATTCGTCGTCGGCGAATTCGGAGAAGATGGCGCGGGTCAGGCGCCAGCCGCGCGGCTTGGCGCGCTTGGCCGGTTCGCCTTCCGGGTGCTTGACGAAGACGGGCTTGCTTTCCTTGCCGCGCTGGGGCGGCGGCCAATGCGCAAGGTGCGTGCCCGAGGTCTCGCTGGCACGCAGATACTTCGACGAGAGACCTTTGCGGTCGGACGAGCCCTTCTTCATGGCCTTGATCTCCAAGCGATGAATCGTTGGCTAAATCTGTTGACACGGAGTTAATGCGCGGGGTCAAAGGCCCGCGAATCCTGGTCGCAGGTCTCAGGCGTTCGCCGCGCGATGCTGTCGTCATCCGCGCGAATTCGCACAATGACTTGCCGGGAATCGGCCACGGGCCGAAACTGACAAAGACCAGCATCATCTAAGGGAGGAGAGGCCGCCCTCAGCCGGCGGCCTCTCGTCGGTCAATGAAAGACCCACCCGATGCGGGGCGGGAGTTCTTGTGCGCGGAATTGCTTCATGTCAGCCGCCAAGGAGCCTGTGCTGGCGTTGCGCGCGCTATCTCACCATTCCGGCTAAGATGGTCGCGACCTTCTGGTTCCCCGCGGCGTTCAAGTGAACGCCGTCGGGAGCCTTCATTCCGGGTTGTCCTCGTACCGAGAGGTAGATCCCCATCGCATCGACGATCTTGATGCCCCGCGCCCTTAGCTGGCTCTTGATGGCAGCGAGATTTGCCGCAGACTGTGCGGCACTGAAATTACGGCGTTGATCATTGAACGCGTTGTCGGCCAAGATAACGATCTTGGTTCCCGGCGGGACGGCGCTCGGTACCCGTGCAAGCGTTAAATCGGTGGTTTCAGCGTAGACTCCGGCGTTTATAACCTGGGTCTGCGAGCCCCTTGCACGCAACAAGCCCTCCAACACGGCCGGCCACATTTCAGACTCGGCCACAACGCCACGAACTGCGCTGTGGCCAAGCGCCACGATCTGCGCTGATGCATAATTTGTTGAAATAAGAACGATGCCGGCGACCGCCAACAAAAACAGCCGAGCCTTCGCGGAGTTCATGTAGTCTCGCCTCCTTAAGTAATGAATATGGACAACGCGGTTTCGACCGCCTCGCCGATCGCAGAATGACGACCTATTCCGCAGCTAAGACGTTAAACTTACCGGCTGGCACAGCCAATGCTAGGGACGAAGATGGCCATCCCGCAGTCTACATTGTCGCAGTTCACCGCGCGCGGCCGGCGGGGAGCCGTCGGACGTCAGTGCGGCCGGACAAAGTGGGTTTGGGAAAAATTCAGCGCGATACCCCGAAAAACTCACCGCGATACCCCGAAAGAGGCTGCGTTTGATCACATTGCATTGTAGCAACTCGCAATAATTATTGAGTATCTGGTTCCTTAGGAACTTCGCTAAAAACTGCGCGCGTCGTTTTGATGATTTTTCGACGATTTGGGGGATATTGATCCGCATGTGCGGGATTGTCGGCATTCTCGGGCGCCAGCCGGTTGCAGAGCAATTGGTGGATTCGCTCAAACGTCTTGAATATCGCGGCTACGATTCCGCGGGCGTCGCCACGCTCGAGGGCAAGCATCTCGAGCGCCGCCGCGCCGAGGGCAAGCTGAAGAATCTGGAGAAGCGGCTGGAGGCCGAGCCGCTCAAGGGCACGACCGGCATCGGTCACACCCGCTGGGCCACCCACGGCAAGCCGACCGTCAACAACGCCCATCCGCACGCGACCGAGCGCGTCGCCGTGGTCCACAACGGCATCATCGAGAATTTCCGCGAGCTGCGCGAGGAGCTCGAGAAGAAGGGCACGGTGTTCCACACCGAGACCGACACCGAGATCGTGCTGCATCTCGTCGACGACCTGCTCACGCGCGGCAACAAGCCGGTCGAGGCGGTGAAGCTGGCGCTGACGCGGCTGCGCGGCGCCTTCGCGCTCGGCTTCATCTTCGCCGGCGATGACGATCTGATGATCGGCGCGCGCAACGGTCCGCCGCTCGCGATCGGCTATGGCGACGGCGAGATGTATCTCGGCTCCGACGCCATCGCGCTCGGCCCGTTCACCGACACGATCAGCTATCTCGAGGACGGCGACTGGGTGGTGCTGACGCGCAAGAGCGCCACGATCTTCGACAAGGACGGCCATGCCGTCCAGCGCGACAAGATCAAGCACGCCGCAGCGACCTCGCTGGTCGACAAGGCCAATTACCGCCACTTCATGGCCAAGGAGATCCACGAGCAGCCGGAAGTGGTCGGCCACACGCTGGCGCGCTATGTCGACATGGCGACCGAGCGCGTCGCGCTGCCGGTCAAGCTGCCGTTCGACTTCAAGAACATCCAGCGCATCAACATCACCGCCTGCGGCACCGCGAGCTATGCCGGCTTCGTCGCCAAATACTGGTTCGAGCGTTTCGCGCGCGTGCCGGTCGAGGTCGACGTCGCCTCCGAATTCCGCTACCGCGAGGCGCCCTTGCGCAAGGGCGATCTCGCCATCTTCATCTCGCAATCGGGCGAGACCGCCGACACGCTGGCGGCGTTGCGCTATGCCAAGGCCGAGGGCGTGCACACGGTGGCCGTGGTCAATGTGCCGACCTCGACGATCGCGCGCGAGAGCGAGACGGTGCTGCAGACGCTGGCCGGCCCCGAGATCGGCGTTGCCTCGACCAAGGCCTTCACCTGCCAGCTGATGGTGCTCGCGAACCTCGCGATCGCGGCCGGCAAGGCCCGCGGCGAATTGTCCGACGAGGACGAGACCAAGCTCGTCCACGGCCTCGTCGAGATTCCGCGACTGATGTCGGATGCGCTCACCACGGAGCTCCAGATCGAGAAGCTGGCGCGCGAGATCGCGAAATCGCGCGATGTGCTCTATCTCGGCCGCGGCACCAGCTTCCCGCTCGCGCTCGAAGGCGCGCTGAAGCTGAAGGAGATCTCCTACATCCACGCCGAGGGCTACGCCGCCGGCGAGTTGAAGCACGGCCCGATCGCGCTGATCGACGAGACCATGCCGGTCGTCGTCATCGCACCCTACGACCGGGTGTTCGAGAAGACGGTGTCGAACATGCAGGAGGTCGCCGCCCGCGGCGGCAGGATCATCCTGATGACCGACGCCAAGGGCGCGGCGGAGGCGACCGTCGATTCGCTCGTCACCATCGTCATGCCCGACATGGCGGCGGCGTTCACGCCGATGGTCTATGCCGTCCCGGTGCAGCTGCTCGCCTATCATACGGCTGTCATCATGGGCACCGACGTCGACCAGCCGCGCAACCTCGCGAAATCGGTGACCGTGGAATAGGCAGAACGGATCAGGCCGCGCCCTTCCAAAACCTGCTAGAAAACCCTAGCTTGAGTGTAGCGACCGATCTGGAACCCGAATGACCCCCCGCGACGACGCGCCTGCGCCGCTTGATCCCATCCCGGAACCGCATACCGGCCTGATTGGCCGCTTCCGCAACTATTTCCTGACCGGCCTCGTGGTGACGGGGCCGATTGCGATCACATTCTATCTGGTCTGGTGGTTCGTCACCTGGGTCGATGGCGTGGTGCGGCCGTTCGTGCCGCTGGCCTACCGGCCGGAAACCTACCTGCCGTATGTCGTTCCCGGCTGGGGACTGATTGTCGCATTCTTCACGCTGACGCTGGTGGGATTCCTCGCAGCCAATCTGATCGGCCGGACGCTGGTCGATATCGGCGAGACCTTCCTCGGCCGGATCCCGGCGGTGCGCGCCATCTACCGCGGCTTGAAGCAGGTGTTCGAGACGCTGTTCTCGGGCAAGGGCTCGAGCTTCCGAAAGGTCGGCCTGGTCGAGTTTCCCTCGCCGGGCATGTGGTCGATCGTGCTGATCTCGCAGTCGCCGAATGAAGAGGTCGCGCGCAGCCTGCCGGGGCAGGAGGAGCACGTCTCGGTGTTCCTGCCTTGCTCGCCGAACCCGACCACGGGCTTCTTCTTCTACGTGCCCAAGAGCAAGATCGTCGAGGTCGACATGAGCACCGAGGATGCCGCGACGCTGATCATGTCGGCCGGTGTGGTGCAGCCGGGCTCGGCGCCCGACCCGAAGAAGGCCGCCGCGCTCGCGGGCATGGCGAATGCCGCGCGCATCGCCAATGCATCGGCACTTCAGCCCCAGCCTGCGAAGGTGGAGTAGGGCCATTCCCGTGCGGGATGGCCGCGTTCACGCAGGGCCTCGCATCCTCTGCTATTCTTCGGGTTGAACCGGGCGCATCGCTCGATGTTCGATCTGGAGTGCACGATGTCCAAGACGACGCCCAAGACCATTGCGATCCTCGCGCCCGGCGCCATGGGCAGCGCCGTGGCCCGCCGCCTCAACGAAAACGGCGCGCGCGTGCTGACGTCGTTGAAGGGGCGGAGCGAGGCGACGCAAAAACGCGCGGCGGATGCCGGCATGATCGGCGCGGACGACGAGGCGATCGCCGAGGCCGACATCATCCTCTCGATCGTGCCGCCGGGTGAGGCCGTTGCGCTCGCCGAGCGCCTGGCCGCGCTGATCGTCCGGCGCGCGAAGAAGCCCGTCGTGGTCGATTGTAACGCCGTCAACGTCGACACCGTGCGCAGGATCGAGGAGATCATCGGTTCGGCGCAGGCGCCATTCGTCGATGCCGGCATCATCGGCTTCCCGCCGCAGCCCGGCGGCAAGAGCCCGGCCTTCTACATGTCCGGCGAGCACGCTGGCGATGTCGCCGTGCTGAAGGACCTCGGCCTCGACGTGCGGATCGTCGAAGGCCCGGTCGGCGCGGCGTCGGCTTTGAAGATGTCCTATGCCGGCATCGTCAAGGGCCTCGCCGGCATCGGCTCGGCCATGGTGATCGCGGCAACTAAAGCAGGCGCTGCGGACGCGCTGCGCGACGAGCTCGCGCTGAGCCAGCCCGCGGTTCTGGCGCGGCTCGAAGTCGCGCTGCCGGACATGATCCCGAAGGCCTATCGCTGGGTCGCGGAGATGCGGGAGATTTCCGGCTTCCTCGGCGCCGATCATCCGGCCAGCCAGATCTACGAGGGTTTTGCGCGCTGGTTCGAGCATCTCGCCGAGGACGCGAAGGGCGAGGCGGCGGATGCGTCGCTGATGAAGGCATTCGCCGCGAGCATCGCGCAGAAGAAGGCCTAGTCGTCATGCACCACAGGCAGCGCGAGCCTCGGGCAACGGTCACGCCTCCCAGGCTCGCTTTATTACCTCACATGTAATTGAGCCAATTCGCGGCCCGGCTACTCTCCTGCTCATCCGCCTGCCGGGAAGCGTTCGATCGACGCTCCCGGCGGGCGCGTGTCGCAGCATGAGGAGAGAGAGATGCAAGTCGTGTTTACGCGGAAGCAGCCGCCGCAATGGCTGCTCGACATGTGGAAGGAGATCGACGACAAGACTTTCGGGAAGGGCTTCGACTGTTTCGCAGATGATGCGGTCTGCAATCTCGGTGTGGCGGATTGGAAAGGTCGGGAAGCGATCCGCGCCAATCTGAAGGCCTTCATCGACACCGGCTTCACCGCGCTGCATCACGTCACCGAATATTGGGATGCCGGCTCGCTGAAGGTGTTTCGGGGCGTCGTCGACATGACGCCCGACGATCCCTCGATGAAGACGGTGCATCCCACGATGACGCACTTCTTCTACATGGACGAGCGGGACGACACCAAGGTGAGTCACTGGGTCGGGGCAGTTGGCCCGGTCGCCTTCGGTTGATTGTCCGTCATCGGCGACCCACATGGTGCCTCGGGATCCGGGGCACCATTGCTCGCGTTGGCGACTCGGCACCTCTGACGGGAAGGATCGTTCGAGCATGAAAGCTTTGGCTAGCGCTCTTGGGGAACGCGCGACCTCCGTGGGCGCGCTGCTGCGTCAATGGCGAGACATTCGCGGCAAGACGCAGCTCGATCTGTCCTTCGATGCTGGCGTCTCGCAGAAGCACATCAGCTTTGTCGAGAGCGGCCGCAGCGTCCCGAGCCGCCAGATGCTGCTCGATCTCGCACAGGCCCTCGACGTCCCGCTGCGCGAGAGAAACGAACTGCTGCTGGCCGCCGGCTACGCGCCGTCATATTCCGATCCCGCGCTCGATACGCCCGCGATGGCGAGCATCAATCGCGCGCTTGGCCGCATGCTGCGTCAGCACGAGCCGTTTCCGGCCATCGTCATGGACCGGTACTGGAACGTGCTGATGACCAACGACGCCGCGCCGCTGCTGTTCAGCTGCTTCATCGACCTGTCGGCGCGCCCCGTTCCGCGGAACCTGCTGCATCTGATGTTCGATCCGGACGGCATGCGCCCCTTCATCGCGAACTGGCCGCAGACCGCCCGCAGCCTGCTGGCGCGCGTCCATCGCGAGGCGGTCGGGCATGTCGTCGACGTCAGGACCAAGGCCCTGCTGGGCGAGCTGTCGCGATACCCGGGCGTGCAGCCGGAATGGCGCGCGCCATCGGCCTCCGATGCGATGCCGATGGTCCCGCTCACCTTCGTCAAGGACGGCGTGACGCTCGACTATTTCTCCCTGATCACGACGGTCGGAACGCCGCAGACCGTGACGGCGGAAGAGCTGCGACTCGAGTGCATGTTTCCGGCCAATGAGGCGACCGAAGCGGAGCACAGCAGGTTCCTGCGCGCGCATGCCGGGTGAGGGGGAGTCTCCACGAGTCGATTTGGTCGAGGTGTGAAGAGATCTTCCCCGCATCGTCATTGCGAGCGCAGCGAAGCAATCCAGAATCCCTCTGCGGAAAGACTCTGGATTGCTTCGCTGCGCTCGCAATGACGAGGAGGAGACGGCGGGCGCTCGTCTGTCACCACCCGGACTTGGATCGCGATTGCCTGGATGGTCGGCTGTGCGCTGCTCAGCTCGTGGTTGCGCCGTTTGGCATGTGGAGACATCAGCGCGCTCAGATCGAGAGCTCGAGCCGGCCTGATGAGAAGTAGTCGCTGCGCGCTCTTGCGAGGGAAGCTCACGGGTGGCCCAGCGCAGCCCAAGGCGGCAATCTCTTCGAAGGATGTTGCCCCCAACATCTTGTCATCAGACGGTGGGTGGATTCTATTGTATGCTGTTTTTAGTACGGTCCCTGGGCAGCAAAGCTATCATCCGAATATTTGCTCATACGCTTGGCCCAGCACCTGCAATCATTTTTACAGTTCGAAGCGGCCGACGCATCGCAGTTCACTAGTCTAGGAGCGGGCTTGTAAACAAGGAGGCCGACCATGACCGCAATCTCCTCGTCACCCACCCGGCGCAGCCTTCTCGCAGGGGCAGCCGCAACTGGTGCCGTCAGCTTGCTTCCAATACATTTCGTCGCTGCACGCGCGCAATCGAAGCAAGGAGGGGCCCCACTTGGTACGACCAAAGCCGACGCAATTCTTCCCTTCCGCGTCAATGTCCGGGGTGAAGACCTCGCTGATCTCCGCCGGCGCCTCGCGGCCACGCGCTGGCCCACCAAAGAGCTCGTTGAGGATCGGTCGCAGGGTGTGCAGTTGGCGACGCTGCGGGCGCTCGCCCGCTACTGGTCGACTGAGTACGACTGGCGCAAGTGCGAGGCACGGCTGAACGCACTGCCACAGTTCACGACCGTGATCGACGGGGTGAAGATCCATTTCATCCACGTCAAGTCCCGGCATGAGAACGCGCTGCCGCTGATCATGACGCACGGCTGGCCTGGCTCGGTCATCGAACTCCTCGATACCGTCGGTCCCCTGGCTGACCCGACCAAGTATGGTGGCACTCCCGACGATGCATTCCACCTGGTGCTGCCGTCCTTGCCTGGCTACGGCTTCTCGGGTGAGCCGACCGAACTCGGCTGGGACGCCGCGCGCATCGCGCGTGCGTGGGCGGTGCTGATGGATCGTCTCGGCTACACGCGCTACGTCGCCCAGGGTGGCGACGTAGGAGCGGCAGTAACGGATGCGATGGGGCGCCAGGCACCCAAGGGACTTCTCGGCATCCACGTCAACTTGCTCGCGGGTGTGGCGGCAATGTCCGACAAGCTGCCCGCAGAATCCGAGAAGGAACGCGCGGCGCAGAAGGCGGCCGCGACGTTTAGGGCGAGTGGCTTTGGCTACTTCCTGGAGCAGTCGACGCGGCCACAGACGATCGGCTACTCCCTGCTGAATTCACCCCTCGGGCTCGCGAGCTGGATGCTCGACCATGACACGGACAGCTACTACAAGATTTCCCGAGCGTTCGTGGAGGGTAAGCCCGCGGGCAATCTCACCCGGGACAGCATCCTCGACAACATCACGCTGTACTGGCTGACGGGCACTGGGGCCTCGGCCGCACGGTGGTACTGGGAGGCCGGACAGGCCGCAGCCCGTGCGGCCGGCAAGTCTCCTCCTGCGGTCGCGGTTCCCGTGGGATTTACGACGTTCCCCGGCGAAATCTTTGCTGCGCCCCGAAGTTGGGTCGAGATTATGTACCCCGGCCTCGCCTACTTCAACGAGGTCGAACGTGGCGGACATTTCGCCGCCTGGGAGGAGCCGAAGCTGTTTTCAGATGAGGTACGCGCAGCCTTCAGATCATTGCGCCAATAACGGACCAGAGGCTCGACGCCGACAATGTTGAGCACGCGCGTCAGGTTGTATACGGCTCGGCGAGCTAACCCGCCCCGATCAACGGGATCGCCTCGTCCCGCTCGTAGAGATACAAGAGGCACCGCAGCGCCTCGCCGCGCTCGCCCTTCAGCTTCGGATCGTCCTTGAGGATGCGCAACGCCTCGTCTCTAGCCTGGGTGATGAGCTGGCCGTGCACCTCCGAGCGCGCGATGCGGTAGCCGGGCAGGCCGCTCTGGCGCACGCCCAGCACGTCGCCTTCGCCGCGCAGCTTCAAATCCTCCTCGGCGATGCGAAAACCGTCGGTGGTCTCGCGGATCACCTTCAGCCGCGCCTTCGACATCTCGCCGAGCGGCTCCGAGTAGAGCAGGATGCAGGTCGAGGCCTCCGAACCGCGGCCGATGCGGCCGCGGAGCTGATGCAGCTGGGCGAGGCCGAAACGCTCGGCGTTCTCGATCACCATGATGGTGGCGGCGGGCACGTCGACGCCGACTTCAACCACGGTGGTGGCGACGAGAAGGCCGATCTCGTGGGCCGCGAACTGGCCCATCACGCGATCCTTCTCGGTGCCCTTCATCTGGCCGTGGACCAGACCGACGCGGTCGCCAAAGCGCTTCTGCAGGCTCTCGAAGCGTTTGGTCGCGTTGGTGAGGTGCTCGGTGCCCTCGGCCTCGGATTCCTCGACCAGCGGGCAGATCCAGTAGACCAGCTTGCCGGACTCGAGCGCGCGGCCGACGCCGTCCATGACTTCGCCGAGGCGGCTCATCGCCACCGCGCGGGTGTCAATCGGCTGGCGGCCCGCCGGCTTCTCGCGCAGCTCGGAGATATCCATGTCGCCGAAATACGTTAGCACCAGCGTGCGCGGGATCGGGGTTGCGCTCAGCACCAGCACGTCGACGGCTTCGCCCTTCGATGTCAGCGCGAGCCGTTCGCGCACGCCAAAACGATGCTGCTCGTCGACCACGGCAAGCGCGAGGTCCCGAAAGATCACGTCGTCCTGGATCAGCGCGTGGGTGCCGACGAGCAGATCGATCTCGCCCTCGGCGAGCTGGGCGATGATCTCGCGTCGCTCCTTGCCCTTTTCACGGCCGGTGAGGATCGCGACGCGCATACCGGCGCGCTCCGCCAGCGGCGCGATGGTCGTGATGTGCTGGCGCGCCAGGATTTCCGTCGGGGCCATCAGCGCGGCCTGCTTGCCGACTTCGGCCACCGCTGCGGCCGCCAGCAGCGCCACCACCGTCTTGCCGGAGCCGACGTCACCCTGGAGCAGGCGCAGCATGCGCACCGGCTGTTGCAGATCGTTTGCGATCGCCGCGGCCGCATCGCGCTGGGAAGGCGTCAACGCATAGGGCAGCGCGTCGATGATCTTGTTGCGCAGATGGCCATCGCCGGCATTGCGTACGCCGGCCGGGCGGCGCAATTGCGCGCGGATCAGCGCCAGCGCGAGCTGGCCGGCCAGCAGTTCGTCGAAGGCGAGGCGGGACCAGAACGGCTGATCGGGCAAAATGTCCGTGAGCTCGACCGGCTGGTGCACGCGGGTGAGGGCTTCCGCGATTGGCGGGAAGTGGCAGCGGCGCATCACCTCCGGGCTGATCCATCCCGGCAAGGCGGGCAATTTCTGGAGCGCTTGCGCGATCGCGCGGCGCAGCGAGCCGAGCGCCAGGCCCTCCGTCAAGGGATAGACCGGATCGATGCCGGAGAGTTTTGAGATCGCCTCCTCGTCCAGCACCCGGTCGGGATGCACGATCTGCGGCATGCCGTCATACATCTGGAGCGTGCCGGAGACGTAGCGCTTCTCGCCGACGGGCAGCAGCTTTTCGACATAGCCCGGCTTGGCGCGGAAGAACGTCAGCACGACGTCGCCGGTATCGTCGCTGGCGTACACGAGATAGGGCGCCCGGGCATTGCGCGGCGGGGGCGGGCGGTGGCGGTCGACGGTCACCTCCAGCGTCACCATGGTTCCCTGCACGGCATCGCGAATCTTCGGCCGGGCACGGCGGTCGATGACCTGGCTCGGCAAGTGCAGCAGAAGGTCAACCAGCCGCGGCGTCTCGTTGCGGCTGAGCAGGTACTGCAACAGCTTGTCCTGCTTCGGACCGACGCCGGGCAGGCTGGTCACGGGAGCAAACAGCGGATTGAGCAGGCTGGGGCGCATCGGGGGAATCTAGGATCGTTTCGGCCCGTCATGCCCGGCTTTATGCCGGGCATCCACGTCTTTTTTCGCGGCCCTGCGTGGATGGCCGGGACAAAGCCCGGCCATGACGAATTGGCAGACAGCAGTGCGCCAACAAAGAGCTGACACCGGCCGCCCAAGTAGCTATATCACCCCCGCCCGGCACGTCCGGGCTTTCGGCGTTTGACTGGAATTGAGACATGACGGGAACGACACGATCGAGCAACGGGCTGGACGACCGCCGCAAGCGGCTGCTGTTCCGCTGCTGGCACCGCGGCACGCGCGAGATGGACCTGATCCTCGGCCGCTTCGCGGACGCCCAGATCGGCAATTTGTCCGATGCCGAGCTCGACGAGCTCGAGCAACTGCTCGAGGTCAACGATCCCGACCTCTATGCCGCCATCACCGGCGACAAGGTGCTGCCGGCCGACGTCACCGGCGCGCTGTTTGCCCGCATCAAGGCGTTTCCGATCGCGGACCGCGACGCATGAAGCAGGGGATGAAATCGCCGGCCGAGCTGCTCATGCCCGGCCGCGCCCTGACGCTTGCCAATGTCGCGGAAGGTGCCGAAGGCCTCGTCATCTCGGATCTGGCGCGGGCCATCGCGGCGCGGCCGAAGAAGCCGGCCGTCAGCCTTGCGGTGGTCTGCCGCGACGGCGCGCGGATGCAGCAGCTCGAACGCGCGTTGCAGTTCTTCGCGCCCGATCTGCCGGTGCTGACCTTCCCGGCCTGGGACTGCCAGCCCTACGACCGCGTCTCGCCGCATGGCGGTATCTTGGCGCAACGCCTGACGACGTTGGCGCGGCTTGCCCCCCTGACCGGTAGCGACAAGCCGCTGATCGTGCTGACGACGGTCAACGCCGTGGTGCAGCGCGTGCCGGCGCGCGAGCTCGTCGCGGCGCAGGCGCTGTCGGTCGCCCCCGGCAACGTCGTGCCGATGGACACCATCGTCGCCTGGCTCGAGCACAACGGCTACAACCGCTCCTCGACCGTGCGCGAGCCCGGCGAATATGCCGTGCGCGGCGGCATTCTGGACCTGTTTCCGGCCGGCCTCGAGCAGCCCGTGCGCTTCGACTTCTTCGGCGACAGCCTGGAATCGATCCGCTCCTTCGACGCCGAGACCCAGCGCACGCTGCTCGACATGCGCTCGCTCGACCTCGTCCCGGTCTCCGAATTCCAGCTCGTCACCGACACCATCCGCCGCTTCCGCATGGGCTATGTCGCCGAGTTCGGCGCGCCCGAGCGCGACGATGCGCTGTACGAGGCCGTCAGCGAAGGCCGCCGCCATCCCGGCATGGAGCACTGGCTGCCGCTGTTCCAGGACCGGATGGACACGCTGTTCGACTATCTGCAAGGCGCGGCCGTCGCGATCGAGCCGCAGGCCGAGGACGCCGTCCGCGAGCGCTTCAAGCAGATCCTCGACTATTACCAGGCCCGCCGCGATGCCATGGAGCATCCGGGCGACGGCGCCATCTACAAGCCGCTGCCGCCGGACCGGCTGTATTTCACCGAAGAGGAGTGGACCAAGCGCCTCGGCGACATCCCGCTGGCGCGCCTCACGCAATTCTCCGTGCCGGCGGATGGCACTGGTGTCGTCGATGCCGGTGCACGCAAGGGCCGCGACTTCGCGCCGGAGCGCAACGACACCACCGTCAACGTGTTCGAATCCGTGGTCAGCCACGTGATGGCTCTGCAGGCGCAGCGCAAGAAGGTCGTGATCACGCTGTGGAGCGAAGGCTCGCGCGATCGCATGACCTCGATGCTGCGCGACCACAAGCTGACCCACACCACCAGCGTCAACAGCTGGCGCACGGTGCAGGCGACCCCGCGCAACGAGACCATGCTCGCCGTGCTCGGCTTGGACAGCGGCTTCGAGACCGACGAGATCGCGCTCATCAGCGAGCAGGACATCCTCGGCGACCGCCTGGTGCGGCCGCGCAGGGCGAGCCGCAAGCTCGACAATTTCATCTCGGAAGTAACGAGCCTTGCCGCCGGCGACATCGTGGTCCACGTCGATCACGGCATTGGCCGGTTCGTCGGCCTGCAAACGCTCGACGTCGCCGGCGCGCCGCATGATTGTCTCGAGCTGCACTACGCCGCCGAGACCAAGCTGTTCCTCCCCGTCGAGAACATCGAGCTGCTGTCCCGCTACGGCTCCGACCAGACCACGGTCGAGCTCGACCGTCTCGGCGGCAGCGGCTGGCAGACCCGCAAGGCGAAACTCAAGAACCGCATCCGCGAGATCGCGGGCGAGCTGATCAAGATCGCCGCCGCGCGCCATTTGCACGAGGCGCCAAAGCTGCCGGTGCAGCCGGGCCTCTATGACGAATTCTGTGCGCGCTTCCCCTATGACGAGACCGAAGACCAGCTCGGGGCGATCGAATCGACCCTGAAGGACCTCGAACTCGGCCGTCCCATGGACCGTTTGATCTGCGGCGATGTCGGCTTCGGCAAGACCGAGGTGGCCTTGCGCGCGGCCTTTGCCGTGGCGCTCGAAGGCAAGCAGGTCGCTGTCGTGGTGCCGACCACGCTGCTGGCGCGCCAGCACGCAAGAACCTTCACCGACCGCTTCAAGGGCTTTCCGGTGAACGTGGCGCAGGCCTCGCGCCTGATCCCGACCAAGGAGCTGAACCAGGTCAAGAAGGGCATCGCCGACGGCTCGGTGGACATCGTCGTCGGCACCCACGCGCTGCTCGGCAAGGCGATCAAGTTCCGCGATCTCGGCCTCGTCATCGTCGACGAGGAGCAGCATTTTGGCGTCACTCACAAGGAACGGCTGAAGGCGCTTCGCTCCGAGGTGCACGTGCTGACGCTGTCGGCGACGCCGATCCCGCGCACGCTGCAGCTGGCGCTCACCGGCGTGCGCGAGCTCTCGATCATTGCCTCGCCCCCGGTCGACCGCCTTGCGGTGCGCACCTTCGTCGCCCCGCACGATCCCTTGATGATCCGCGAGGCGCTCTTGCGCGAACGCTATCGCGGCGGCCAGGCGTTCTACGTGGTGCCGCGCATCGACGACCTCGCCGAGGTCAAGGACTTCCTCGACAAGAACGTGCCGGAGATGAAGGTCGCGGTCGCGCACGGGCAGATGCCGCCCGCCGTGATCGAGGACATCATGACCGCGTTCTACGACGGCAAGTTCGACATCCTGCTTTCGACCACGATCGTCGAATCCGGCCTCGACATTCCCAACGCCAACACGCTGATCGTGCATCGCGCCGACATGTTCGGCCTCGCCCAGCTCTATCAGCTCCGCGGCCGCGTCGGCCGCTCCAAGCTGCGGGCGTACGCGCTGTTCACGCTGCCGGCACAGCAGAAGATCACGGCGCAGGCCGAGCGCCGGCTCACCGTGCTGCAATCGCTGGAGACGCTGGGCGCAGGCTTCCAGCTCGCCTCGCACGACCTCGACATCCGCGGCGCCGGCAATCTGCTCGGCGAGGAGCAGTCGGGCCACATCAAGGAGGTCGGCTTCGAGCTCTACCAGTCGATGCTGGAGGAGGCGATCGTGAACCTCAAGGCCGGCGTCTCCGAGCCGGCCGCCGACCGCTGGTCGCCGTCGATCACCATCGGCATGCCCGTGCTCATCCCGGAGGATTACGTCAGCGATCTCTCGGTTCGCCTGTCGCTGTACCGGCGCCTGGCCGATCTCGACACCGAGGAGGAGATCGAGAATTTTGGCGCCGAGATGCGCGACCGCTTTGGCGTATTGCCGGACGAGGTGCGCTATCTCTTCAAGGTCGCCGCGATCAAGGCGTTCTGCCGCAGGGCCAATGTCGAGAAGATCGATGCCGGTCCGAAGGGCGCCGTCATCGCCTTCCGCGACAATTCCTTCGCCTATCCCGATCGCCTGGTGACGTTCATCCGCAGCCACGGCCAGGCCGCGAAGGTGCGGCCCGACATGAAGGTGGTGTTCCTGCAGGACTGGGAGACCCCGGAAGAGCGGCTCGCCGGCACCACGGAGATCATGCGGCAGCTGGCGCAACTGGCGCAGGCCAAGAAGGCGGCGTAGGGAGCGACTATCGCTTCCGCTCCGCAGAATCGCGCCGGTGTCCTGCGACGCTTGTCAGAGGACCACGTCCCGGTTGACGTTCTTGTACAGAAGGTAGACCGCTCGGTTCGAACCGGTCGGATAGAATTGCTGCGGACAGAACGATCCCATCCAGATGAAGTCGTCAACCCAGATTTCGTGCCAGCTATCGCCAAGATAATACAAACCTTGCCCCTCCAGCATGAACAACCCGTGTTCCATGATATGGGTCTCGACGGCTGGAAAGCAGACGCCGGGTTGGAAGAACATCAGATTCATCTCGAAATCGAACCGCAAGTCGCCCATTGGAAGCAAGTGCTTGAAGCCGCGCCCCTCCAGTCCGGTATGGTTCGTTATCGGCATCGATTGTTGTTGACCGATGATTGCCGCCGGTGACGCGATGCCGTCAGCCGTTTCATAACGCTTCTTGACCGCGAGAACGCGGGCGGGAGCAGCGGGATGGCAGCTCATCGTGAAGGACGTGTTGGCCGGAACGTAGGCAAAGGCGCCTGCTGTCAGTGAGGTCGGAGGTTCGGTGCCGATGCTGATGTCGACGGCTCCCGTGACGACGTAGAAGAAGTGCTGAATGTCCACGCAGATCGGCTGGGCCGTGCCGCCCGAGGGCTCGATTTCCAGCATGAACTGGGCAAAATCGGCTCCGAGGGTCGGCGCCGCCAGAAAACGCACAGTCGTTGACTCCCACGCCGGCAGCCGGCTCTTCAAGACGCCTTCAGGCGGCATGAACGCGAAATTGCGGCCGACGACTGCGCGGCTGTGACCGATCGCGCCGGGACGAACGACGCCGGGTTGCGTGGGCAGATCGGTGGGATGCATCTGAGAGTCCTTGGCGAGCTCGCAACAGCGCGTCGCTGTGAAGCGTCGGCGCAAGACCGGCGCGTTGCGACGTGGCGAATGTGGTTCTGCCGGCTTGTTCAATTTGATAGATGAGAGCGAGGGGCACTGCAACAGCAGTGGCGTAGAGTGGGCAAAGCGAAGCGTGCCCACCCTTTATCATCGCCGCAGGGAGATGGTGGACGCGGCGCAAGGGCGCCTTTGCCCATCCTGCAGCATCCGAGATCGGAGCTATGACGCCGCGCGGGACGCGTCGGCCAAGCGCCGCGCCAGCAACGACCAGCCGTATCCGACGGCGACAGTGATCCGCAGCGACCACGGGATCGCTGCGCGCCGCGCCAAAGTCCATCTGCCGCATCGGGCGGCCGAAGGGCCTCAGAAGGGGCCGTCCGTCGACTTGGAGAGATCCGCGTGAGCTAGCAACTCCTCAAGCCGAGCTTCGAGCGCTGGCTGTACCACTGCAAGCGCATCGCTGCCGGCTACGAACTGCCTGGGTGGATTGTCCATCCCGGCGATCTTGACCAGGACGTCGGCAAGCCTGGCCGGATCACCCTGCTGGGCGCCGTGATAGCCTGACCACATATTTTCAGCAGGGCCTTCCGCCGCGTAGTCCTCGATAGAGCTCCGGGCATATTTGGCATTGTGAGCTTCGAGAAGGTCCGTCCGGAAGAAGCCGGGTTCGACCGTGATGATCTTGATACCGAACGGCTCCACTTCGTGGGCCACCGATGCCGACAGGCCTTCGACGGCGAACTTCGCAGCGCAATAGGCTGCGCAGTGTTTGAAGCCGACGACACCTGCGAGGGAGCTGATGTTTATGATCCTGCCCGATCTCTGCTTGCGCATCACCGGAAGCACCGCGCGCATCATGTACATCACGCCGTAGAAATTGGTCGCGATCAGCTGCTCGATTTCAGCGGTACTCAACTCCTCGAAATTGCCGAGCAGGCTGTAGCCGGCATTGTTGACGAGAACGTCGATGCGCCCGAACGCGCGGATCGCCGCGTCGATCGAAGGCTTCGCCTGTGCCTCGTTGGCGACGTCCAGCTGGACGAACACGAGGTTGTCGCCTGCAACGTCGTGCAGAGCTCGACGGACCTTATCGAGATTGCGGCCAGTTGCGACCACCCGGTCGCCTGCCTTCAGTGCCGCCCTTGCCGTTGCAGCGCCGATGCCGCTACCTGCACCCGTGATGAACCAGACCTTGCTCATGGTCGGCTCTTGTTTTCGATGTTGAAGGGTAGCTGACGTAGCGACTTGCCGGTCAGTTGAGCGATGGCATTGGCGAATGCCGGGGCCAGGGGTGGCAGGCCGGGTTCACCCATGCCGGTCGGCGGATCGGCGCTGGGTACGATGTGGACATTGAACTCGGGCATGTCGGTGATGCGCGCCACCGTGTAGCCGTCAAAGTTGCTCTGTTCGACGACGCCGTCTTTGAGCGTGATGGCGGAGCCCGGCAGGCACATGGAGAGACCGGTGACGGCGGCGCCCTGCACCTGGGCCTCCACGGTGCGTGGGTTGACTGCCAGATTGCAATGCACGCCGGCGGTTACGCGATGGAGCACGGGCCGGCCGTCCTTCACCGAGGCTTCCACCACATAGGCCACCACGGAGCTGAAGGACTCGTGCACGGCGACGCCCCAGGCCCGGCCCTCGGGCAGGCGCGTCTTGCCGTAGCCGCTCTTGTCCACCGCCAGTTGCAGCGCGTCCCTGTGGCGCAGATGCTTGTCGCCGAACATCCGCATGCGATAAGCAACCGGATCCTGCTGCGTCGCGCGGGCGATCTCGTCGAGCAGCGTCTCCATCACGAAGGCGGTGTGGGTGGAGCCGACGCTGCGCCACCACAGCACCGGCACGTTGAGCTTGGGGTGATGCACGGTCAGGCGCATTGGCAGCGGGTAAGGTTCGCGCATGCCTTCAGTGGCGGTACGGTCGATGCCGTTCTTCACCTGGAACTGCTCGAACACGGAGCCCGTGGTGACGGATTGGCCGACAATGACATGGTCCCAGGCCAGTACGTTGCCTTGTTCGTCGAAGCCGATGCGGGCGCGATGGAGGTGCATCGGACGGTAGAAGCCGCCCCGCATGTCATCCTCGCGGCTCCACAGCGTGCGCACAGGTGCGTTCAGGCCAGCGGCGCGCGCAGCCTTGGCGATCTCGCAGGCCTCGACCGCGACGTCGCTCGTGCTGGAGAAGCGCCGGCCGAAGCCGCCGCCGGCCATTTGCACGTTCACCGTGACCTGCTCAGGCTTCAGGTTCAGCACGCGTGCCGCCGCGGCCGCGTCGAGGCCGGCACACTGACTGCCGAACCACAGTTCGGCGCGACCTTCGCTAAGCGAAACAGTGCAGTTCAAGGGCTCCATCGCCGCGTGAGCGAGGTAGGGGAATACGAACTCCGCTTCCAATTGCCGAGGGGCTGAGTTGAGCGGCGCCATGTCGGCGTCGAACTTGCGCGGTCCGGGGCGGCTGGCCAGCTCGCGATACTGGGCGAGCTGCCGTTCGCTGTCGACCTTCTCCACCTTCGCGGTGTCCCACGTTAGCTTCAGCGCGTCGCGGCCCTGCGTGGCCTGCCAGTATCCGTCGGCCACCACCGCGACGCCTTCGGCGCCGCCATCCAGCGGCACGCGCAGGACGGCCTTGACGCCCTTGACGGCGCGCGCCGCGCCATCGTCCACCGCGGCAAGGCGCGCCCCGAACACCGGCGGACGCGCCACGACGGCGGTCAACTGGCCGGGCAGGCGGGCATCGATGCCGAAATCCTGTCGCCCGCTGCTCTTGGCCCGCGCATCCAGGCGCGGCGTGGGGCGGCCGATGATGCGAAAATCCTTCGGATCCTTCAGCGCAACCTTCTCAGGCACCGGCTGCGTCATGGCGGCCTCGGCCAGTTCGCCGTAGCCAAGCTTGCGGTCGCCGGGGCCAAGCACCGTACCGGCCTGCGTGCGCAGCGCGGCCACATCGACCTTCCAGCGCGCTGCGGCGGCTCCGAGCAGCATGGCCCGTGCGCGTGCGCCGAGCTCGCGATACTGCGAAAAGCTGTTCTTGATCGAATTGGAGCCGCCGGTGATATGAATGCCGTACAGCGGATCGGTGTAGGCCGCATCACTCGTGCCGTGCCGGCTGCGCACCAGGCTCCAGTCGGCGTCGAGCTCCTCCGCCAGGATCATCGGCAACGCGGTGTGGACGCCCTGTCCGAATTCAAGTCGGTTGATGGTCACAGTGACTTCGCCGTTGCCGGGATCTGGACGAAGGCTGACGGCTGCTGCGTCGGCTTGAGACTGCTGGCGGCCTTGCCACCAGCGGCCGCATCGGCCACCGCGATGTGAGGAAAGGCGCCGAGCGCCAGCCCGGTGGCGCCGGCGAGTTTCAGGAAGCTGCGGCGCGGTAGCGTCTTCACGGTCTGCCCCCGTTCCAGCATGTGCTGGAGCGCGCGCGGCAGTTCACTGTAGTCGATGTTGGGTAACATGGCGGCTCCTTCAGGCGAGCGTGCGGGCGGCGTCGGCCACGGCGGCGCGGATGCGGACATAGGTGCCGCAGCGGCAGATGTTGCCGGCCATGGCCGCGTCGATACTGTCGGCGGTGGGCTGCTGGCCGCGCGGCAGCGATTTGAGCAAGGCAATGGCGCTCATGATCTGGCCGCTCTGGCAGTAGCCGCACTGCGCCACGTCGTGCTTGATCCAGGCTGCATGCACCGCGGCACCGACGCGGTCGGTGCCGTCGGTCGCGGCTTCGATGGTGGTGAGCTTCTTGCCCTCGGCGTCGGAGACGGGCGTGATACAGGAACGAATGGCTTCGCCATCCATATGCACCGTGCAGGCGCCGCATTGGGCGGCGCCACACCCGAACTTGGTGCCGGTCAGCCCGATAACGTCGCGCAGCGCCCAGAGCAGGGGCATCGCAGGATCGGCATCGATCGTGACCTCTCGGTTGTTCACCACAAGCTTCATGAGTTCGCTCCTTACGGACTATCGCGCGCAGACCGCCGGCCAGGGCCCGCACACAGCCAGATAACCCTGGTTGTCGATTCCGATTAGGCGCTATAATCCGCTTAAGCTTATGCATGTGGTGCATGAATGAAACGGGACGATCTTTATGACCTCGCCGCGTTTGCGGCGGTCGCGGAGCAGGGCAGTTTCACGCGCGCGGCGGCCGAGCTCGGCAGGTCCCAGCCGGCATTGAGCCACGCCATGAAGAGCCTGGAGGAACGGCTCGGGGTGCGGCTGCTGTCGCGGACCACGCGCTCGGTATCGACGACCGAGGCGGGCGAGACGCTGCTGCGTTCGCTGCGTCCCGCGCTGGACGAGATTTCCTCAGGCGTAAATGCAGTCGGCGCCCTGCGCGGCAAGCCGTCCGGCACCGTCCGCGTTACGGCAACCAAGCACGCGGTCTCGTCCGTGGTGATGCCGGTCTTGCCGCGCTTCCTCGCGGCCCATCCCGATATCCGGGTGGACATGATCGTCGATGACAATCTGACCGACATCGTCGCGGACCGCATCGACGCCGGCATCCGTTTCGGCGACATCGTCGAGAAGGACATGATCGCGGTCCGCATCGGGCCGGACATCCGGATGGCCGTGGTCGGTGCGCCCTCGTATTTCGCCGACCATCCAGTGCCCAGGACGCCCCGCGAACTCGCCGGCCATCGTTGCATCAACTACCGGCATGTCAGGTCGGGTGGGCTTTACGCCTGGGACTTCGAGGAGAAGGGGCGACCGTTCCAGGTGCGCGTCGAGGGGCCGCTCGTGTTCAACAACGCCGATCTGACTCGCGAGGCCGCCCTGGCGGGGCAAGGCATTGCGTATGTCTACGCGGATGAGGTGGCGGCGGACGTCCGGGCCGGGCGGCTCAAGCGAATTCTGGAGAAATGGTGCCCGACCTTCCCCGGCTATTACCTCTATCACCCTAGCCGGCGGCAGACGCCGCCCGCATTGTCTGCTTTCATTGGCGCGCTCCGCTACAAACCGTAAGTTCCGAAGCTGACAAGGCTTGGCTCTAACGCTGCGGCGCCCATGCCGCCACCGAGCCTCTTCCACACGGATGGGGCGCGCGCGGCCGTCCACGGAACACTTGGGTCCGAAAACAGCGACATATGGCCTCTTGTGGAATGCCCGAACAACAGCCATATTGGCTTCATCGAGTTTCGGCCGAACGACTTGGCCTCGCCGCTGTTAAGCGTGCCTGACTGACGACCCTCCCTCCAGATCTCGAATTCGCTGACTGCGCTCTTGAGCGCGGTTCCAAAGCCTTATCTATGTTAAAGGACGACCCCATGAATACGGGAACTGTGAAGTGGTTTAACGGCCAAAAGGGTTTCGGCTTCATTCAGCCGGACCAGGGCGGCCAGGACGTTTTCGTTCATATCAGCGCAGTCGAACGCGCCGGCATGAGCACCCTCAACGAGGGGCAGAAGGTTTCCTTCGAAATCGTCGCGGACCGCCGGACCGGCAAGTCTGCTGCGGAAAATCTGCGCGCCGCCTAGGCTGCCGCAATCGGTACTATGTTGCTTTGACCACGGATGTACTGGCAGAGCTTCTGGTTCTCTCGACCCGCGACTGGTTTACCGGCCGCGGGTTTTTTTAGACCGGTTGCGGGTTGGCCCGCCCATCGAAACAGCTGAGGTCGCGAGCGTGTCTACCAATATCGATTCAGGCCAGGACTCCGATCAGGAACACGACGACGTCATGTATCCGCAGGTCCTGCCGTTTGTATTGATCCATGCGGGATGCGTCGCGGCGATCTGGTCGGGCGTCTCGTGGCAGGCCATCGCGATCTGCGCCGCGCTTTATTGGTTGCGCATGTTTGGGATCACCGCCGGATATCATCGCTACTTCTCGCATCGGGCTTACGCGACGAGCCGGGTGTTCCAGTTCATCCTTGCCTTCCTTGCCCAGAGCAGCGCCCAGAAGAGCGTGCTGTGGTGGGCCGCCAAACACCGCCATCATCATCTGCACTCGGATACGGCGCATGATGTGCACTCACCCCGACACAAGGGCTTCGTGTACAGTCATGTCGGCTGGATATTCTACCGGCAGCACGATGCGACCGACCTCGTGAAAGTATCGGATCTGGCGTCGTATCCCGAGTTGATGTGGCTGCACAGGCTGGAGCTGTTGCCCGCGGTCGTGCTCGCGGGTCTGTGCTTCCTCATTGCCGGGTGGTCGGGGCTCGTGGTCGGATTTATGTGGAGCACCGTGGTTCTGTATCACGCCACGTTCTGCATCAACTCCCTCGCACATGTCCACGGACGCAGGCGGTATGTGACCGGCGACGACTCCCGCAACAACTGGCTGCTCGCCCTGTTGACGATGGGCGAGGGGTGGCACAACAACCATCACGCCTACCAGGCCAGCGCCCGTCAGGGGTTCTACTGGTATGAGGTTGATCTGACCTATTACGTCCTGGTGGCCTTGTCCTGGCTCGGGATTGTCCGGGATCTGAAGTTGCCGCCCAGGCAGGTTCTGCGCAACGAGCATCGGCTGGGATCACGCGTGGTCAAGCAAGCGGCCGAGCAGCTCGCCGCTCGCTTTGATCCTGAACACATCGCGCTCGCGATCAGAACGTCGATCCACGAGACCGAATTGTCGGTCAGGGACGCACTCAGTCTGTTGCAGCACCGTGCCGACTTGCGCCTGTCCAGCATGCCGACCCGCGAGCAGTTGCTGGCTGAGGCGCAGCGCATGTTCGCCAAGACCATATCCCTGGACGATATCGTCGACCGTGCCTACGAACTCCTGCACGATTCTGTCGGCTTTCTCCTGGCTACTCCCGCTCTATCGGCCAGCACGAACGCGAAGAGTGGCATTTAGCTCGATCATCCCCATATAAGGGGCATGACAAACTGGCAGAAGTCGACGACGCGACAAGCACCCAAGACAAAGGCTGAGCTTCGCGAGATGCTGGCCGAGGCGGTCCGCAACACGGAGCCCGGCGGAGAGTCGAATCGCCCAGCGAAAGCCGGGAAGATCGCGGCCGGGATGGCCCGCTCCGATCAAGCGTCCGGCGTCACCGCACCGGTTCGCTGAGCCCCGAGAAGGAGCCGCATGCGCAAATTTCCCAAGCCCACCGAGCAAGAGCTCAAAGAGGGGCCCCAGGCCGTGTCCTTTCAGATCGCGAACGGGAACGCGCGGCAGACCTGTATTTTGCAAACCACGCTCCCAACCAAGGCGCAGGCGCAAAAATACCTTCTCGCGAATTGGCCGGCCGTCGAAAAGATGGCTCGCGACGCTCTCGCGATGGGAGCCTTTGAGGACGGCCAGATCAAGCTCATGATGAGCTGAGCCGCCGAGGCCCGACGGCGGACGTCAAGACAAGCAACAGAT
This sequence comes from Bradyrhizobium sp. CCBAU 11361, assembly GCF_028128935.1. Taxonomy (NCBI): domain Bacteria; kingdom Pseudomonadati; phylum Pseudomonadota; class Alphaproteobacteria; order Hyphomicrobiales; family Nitrobacteraceae; genus Bradyrhizobium; species Bradyrhizobium sp. CCBAU 11361. Next base: position 28,673 of record NZ_LBJZ01000195.1, on the reverse strand, counting down.
CAAGGAACGCTGGCGGTTGACTACGACGCCGCGCGCGAGGCGTCGGCGGACAGCCGCGCCAGCAACGACCTTGCCGTATCCGACGACGACAGCGAGTCCACGCTGACCACGGGATCGCTGCGCATCTCGTGCTTGCCGTTGGAGGTGTGCCGCATCACCGCGGAGAGGCGGCGGGCGATCATGTGGGCGGTGCGGAAGTCGGTCTCGGCGAAGACGACGATGACCGAGCCGTCCTTCTGCGCCGTGCCGAAGTCCATCTGCCGCATCAGGCGGCTCAGGATGCGCGCGGCATCGAGCTGGGCGCGAGGATTTGAGGGATCGAAGGCGAAGCGTGCCACCGACAGGCCGCCGCCGCGGGCAAGCGTCTGCTCGACAGCCTTGGAGAAGTCGCGGGCAAAGGCTTCCGTCGTGAGCAGGCCGCTGCGCGGATCGAGCCAGCCGCCGGCATCGATCGAGCGCAGCGTGCGGCTCAGTTGCGCTTCCAGCGCGTGCTGGCGGATCAGCGGCAGCGCGTTGGCGGCGACTTTCGCCGGCTCGCCCGGGATGAGCTCGAGATTGGGCAGGTCGTACGTCTGAACGAGCTGGTGCGCGGTGACGATCACGGGCAGGCTGCGGAAGCGGGTGTCCTCGGCCAGCACCGTGAGGAAGGCATCGGTGACGCGCGCGGTAAAGCCTTCGGCGAGCACGACGCCGTCGATGTCGCGGGTGTTGAGATGCTTGGCCGCGGCCTCGATCGAGAGCGCGCCGATGACGCCGACGCGTTCGCCGAGAGCGACGGAGAGTGCGGGATAGGCCGCGCCGCGGCCGATCAGGAGCACGGTGGCATCGCGCGACGGATCGCTCTGCGGGAGCGCGACCTTCACCTCCGGCAGCCGGCGCAGCACGGTGGCATGAAGGGTGCGGACGCGCAGCGCTGCGCGGAGCCGCGCGCTCAGGCGGTCGGGATTGCCGCGCGAAGAGAAGGGCAGGGCGTTGTGCGGCAGCGCGCCCGCTGCGTCGAGGGCCACGAAAGGAAGGTAGGGCGACTGGTCGGCGATCTTCCTGGCGAGCAGCGCCAGATACGGCTCATATCCACTGTTCATTGCGGCCAGAACCGCGGCCGGCTGCACCTGCTCGACCGCGCGCGCCGCGCTGGCCCAGTCGGTGTCGACCACGGGAAAGAGACGGGCCTCGTCCAGCGCCGCAACGAAGGCGGGGCGCTCGGCATTGGATACAAAGAGGATCGGGCCCGCCTGGGACATCGCAAACTCGGATCACGCGACAGATGCTGCGCAATCTAGTTTGGCCGCCTTAATGCAGCGTCAACGGATGGGTTCAAAATGCGCCTAGGCCGCCCCGGAGCGGTCGCGAAAAGCCTCGACCATCAGGGGGTTAAGCCCGAGCTCGTTGAGCGCCTCGCGGGCGCGGGCGTTGTCCTGGGCCCGGCCCGCCAGCCGGTGACCGGAGAGGCGGTCGGGCAGCGCGGTGAGCAGGGCGCCCTGGCCGAGCCGGCGCGCCCATTCCTGGAGGTCGTTGGAGAGGAAGCGGTAGCCGCCGACGGCCATGATGCCGGAGGGCGGCGCGGTGATGCAGATCGCACCGCTAGGACGGTCGAGCCGCGCCGCATAGCCGGTGTCGACATAGTCGCGCGGCGGCTGCGCGATCAGCGTATCGCCGACCGGCTGCGGCGGCGCGTAGGCCGCGATCGGCACCATCGCCCCGCGCAGGCCGAGCGTGCCCTTCGGCGTCAGCAGGATCTCGCCGGCGATGGAGGAGCCGGACTGTTCGCGCGGGGCGCCGTGCGGCCCCGGCATCACCGCCACCGGCATGCCGTCCTCGCCGCGGCGGGCGCCGAACAATCCGGCCTCGCCGAACAGATAGACGTCGGTCAGCGGCGCATGCGGCGCGATCCAGGCATCGCTTGCCGCCACCTGCTCGGGCGCGCGCCACAGGCCGATGACGTTGCGCAAGGTCGGCATCCGTGCCGCCAGGTCGGAATCGCCAAGCCGCAGCGCGAGCTGCGCGGGCGCGATCAGCACCTCGCATTCATGCTCGTTGATCTGCTGCTCCAGCACGTCGTTCTCGAACGGATGATGCAGCGCCAGCGCACCGCCCGAGAGCAGCCAGACCGCGAGCGAGGAGGCGAGGCCGGCGAACGACATCGGCGTGAACGCCGCCATCACGGTCGCGCCCTGCTTGATGTCGGCCTCCAGTGACATCGCGAGGCCACCGGCGATCAGGCTGAAATGCGGCCGCGGCACCGGACGAAAGCCTTCCGCCGTGACGTCGAAGGAGATCATCGCCGCCTTGCGGCCGTCCTGGATCACGGCACGCGTGGTGCCGGGCGGGCGGGCCAGCACATCGTCGAGCGAGGCCATGCCCTCGGGCAGGTCGGTGCCGAAGCCGCAGACATGGCGGATCGAGAACGCCTCGGCCGCAGCGTGCATCGCGAGGTCGGCATAGCTGACGCCGTCGACCTTGCTCATGGTGACGATGGCGCGCGCCGCGGTGCGGTTGAGCGCTGCGGTCAGTTCCGCGTGGCGCCAGAGCAGCGGCAGCACGGCGACGACGAGGCCGGCGCGATGGGCGGCGAGCACGGTCAGCACGAACTCGACCGTAGCAGGCAGCTGGATTGCGATGACGGAATTGGCCGGCAGGCCCGATTCGACGAAATAGGCCGACAGCGCCTCGATGGCGGTATCGGCCTCGGCATAGCTCATCCGCCGCGGCTGGTGCCCGGTCACGCGCGCCTTGTTGAGGGGGTCGAGCAGGGCGGTCGCGTGCGGCTGCCGCATCAGCGTGCGCTGGAACAGCGTGTCGAGCGTCGGCGATACGGCTGGCTGGTTCACGGCGTCACTTCGCTTGACTGGGCTCACCCTTCGACCACCAGGTCTCCGGCAGGTAGCCGGACAGCGCGATGGCCTTCGGCCGTTCTATCCGATTCCAGCGCGCGATCCATTGCTCGGATACGTTAAACAGGGGGATTGTGTAGAAGCCCGCGATCAGGGCGCGGTCGAGCGCGCGCACCGCCGAGACGAAGGCCGTATGTTCACGGGCCTCCAGCAGGGCGCCGATCATGGCATCGACCGCCGGATCCCTGGCGCCCATGTAGTTGCGGGTGCCGGGATTGTCGGCGGCGGCGCTGCCCCAATAGAAAGACTGCTCGTTCCCGGGCGACAGCGACTGGTCCCAGCGGTTCTGGATCATGTCGAACTCGTAAGCGAGCCGGCGCTGGTCGAATTGCACGGGATCGACCGACCGTACCCTCGGCTCGATGCCGGCACGCTTGAGGTCGCGCTGGAAGGCGAGCGCGATGCGCTCCTGGTCGCGGGTCGTGACCAGGATCTCGAACGTGAAGGGCGCCTTGGTCGTCCGGTTGCGCAGGACGGTGCCGTCGAGATCGTAGCCGGCCTCCGACAACAGTTTCAGCGCGGCGCGCAGCGTGGTCCGGTCGCGTCCGGAGCCGTCGGTCACCGGCAGGCGGTAGCTGCCGTCCATGACATCGGGTGGAATCTGTGCGGCGAACGGCTTGAGCAGCTCGCGCTCGCGCGCGTCGGCCGGCTTGCCATAGGCTGACAGCTCCGAGCCGGCGAAATAGCCGGCGACGCGCGAATAGAGCGAGAAGAAGTAGTTGCGGTTGACCAGCTCGAAATCGAACAGCAGCGTCAGTGCCTGGCGCACGCGGATGTCGGCGAACATCGGACGGCGGGTGTTGAAGACCAGGAATTCCGAGGGCTGCGGCACGCCGGGCTTGACCGTGTCGCGGATCACCTCGCCGCTTCTGACGGCCGGAAAATCGTAGCCGTCGTGCCAGCGCAGCGGCTCGTTCTCGACGCGGAAATCGTAGAGGCCACGCTTGAAGGCCTCGAACTGGCCGTTGGCCTCACGGAAATAGTCGAGCCTGATCTCGTCGAAATTGTAGAGGCCGCGATTGACGGCGAGGTCGCGGCCCCAATAATCGGGATTGCGCATGAGCGTGACGCTGGCGCCGGGCTTCACCGCGGCGACCCGATACGGGCCCGAGCCGACCGGCCCCGTCAGCGTCGTCTCCTCGAAGGTCGCGACATCGACCGCGTGCTTCGGCAGGATCGGCATCAGGCCGAGGATCAGCGGGAGTTCCCGGTCATTGGCGCCGGCGAGGTCGAAGCGGACGGTGAGGGGATCGGGCGCCTCGGCCCTGGCAACCTTGGCATAGTACTGCCGAAGGTTCGGGCGCCCGTGGTCGCGCAAAAGCTGCCAGGAGAACAGCACGTCCTCGGCGAGTACCGGCTTGCCGTCGGAGAAGCGGGCGCGGGGATCGAGGCGGAACGCGACATAGCTCCGCTCATCGTCGGTCTCGACCGATTTGGCGAGCAGGCCATAGAGCGTGAACGGTTCATCCTGGCCGCGCGCAAGCAGGCTTTCGACCACGTAGCTGCGCATCTGCTGCACGGCCAGTCCCTTCACGATGAAGGGATTGAGGCTGTCGAAGGTGCCGAGCATGCCCCAGGTCAGCCGGCCGCCCTTGGGGGCATCGGGATTGGCGTAGGGCATGTGGGTGAAACCGGCGGGCATCGCCGGCTTGCCATGCATGGCGATGGCATGGGCCTCCTCGGCCCGCGCGCTTGCCGGCAGCCCAGCGGCGAGGGCCATAACGAGGACCGAGGCGAGGATGATGCAATGGCGGATGCCGGGGCCCTCGAGCAGGCGCTGGAACATGAACATCGGCACACGTTGATTCGAGGACCGGCGGACCTGAATCCTATCACAGGGAATTTGGTGGGGCGCTGGCGCCAGGGCGGCCAAAGACGGTTGTCGGCATTGATCTTTTCGTCGGCCACGTTAAGAAGGCGGGCAATCGCGCAAGAGCGTCGAGCCCGTCACTTATCCGCCTCAATTGACGGGGAGAGAGCCGCGCCCAAGGCGGCCAGGTTCGGCGCTTCGGAGCGGTTCGGGCACTTCCCGTTCAGAAAGGGTTTTCCGCAATGAATTTACGTTACTTGGCCGCGTCCGTCCGGCCGCGCGGGCGACTTCTCGCCTTGTTGACGGCGACGGCGTTGGCCGTCCCGTTTGCCGCCGAGGCCCAGACCCCGACGCCGGCCCCCGGCGCGCCCAAGGCGGCAGCTCCGGCCCCGAAGGCCGCTCCGAAGGCTGCCCCCAAGGCTCCCGCGCCCGCGGCCTCGCCGCAGGCCCAGCAGGCCCCGGCGCAGGGCGCCCCGCAGCAGGGCGCAGCCCAGCCGGCCGATCAGCAGATCCAGCTGATCTACGCCCCCTGGACCAAGTTCTGCCTCAAGGGCCAGGACGCCAATGCCAAGCAGGTCTGCTTCACCGGCAAGGACGGCCGCATCGAGTCGGGCCAGCCGGTCATCGCCGCCGTGATCATCGAGCCGGAAGGCGAGCCGAAGAAGATCCTGCGCGTGACGCTGCCGCTCGGCATGCAGCTCGTGCACGGCACCCGCATCATCGTGGACAGCAACGCGCCGTTGCAGAGCCCGTACGTGATCTGCTTCCAGAACGGCTGCATGTCGGACTACGAGGCCACGCCCGAGCTCATCGCCAACATGAAGAAGGGCCAGAATCTCGTTGTCCAGGCGATCAACGCCAACGGCGCGCCGCTGACCCTGCCGCTGCCGCTCGCCGGCGAATTCCAGAAGGCCTATGACGGTCCGCCGACCGATCCGAAGGTGTTCGAGGAAACCCAGAAGAAGCTCCAGGAAGAGCTTCAGAAGAAGGCCGACGAGCAGCGCAAGAAGCTGGAGCAGAGCGGCGCTGCGCCGGGTGCGGCTCCGGCCGGCCAGAAATAATCGGGACCAGATCCCGGACATGAAAAAGGCGCTCACTTCGAGCGCCTTTTTTTATGGGCCGCATGCCGGCGGCTCGACTCAGTTCAGCGACGGATTGCGCGGACGGTAACCGCCGCCCTTGTCCTTGATGAAGATCTCGGCGACCTGCGAGTGCCGGATCGGTTCGCCCGACTCGTCGGGCAACAGATTCTGCTCGGACACATAGGCGACGTATTCCGATTCCGCGTTCTCCGCGAGCAGATGGTAGAACGGCTGGTCCTTGTGGGGCCGCACCTCCTCGGGGATCGACAGCCACCACTCCTCGGTGTTGTTGAATTCCGGATCGATGTCGAAAATCACGCCCCGGAACGAGAAGATCCGGTGGCGAACGACCTGTCCGATCTGGAATTTCGCGGTCCGCGCTTTAATCATTCACCGTCGATAGACCAGGATTGTGGCCGATGCTAGTGGCCTCACCTGGAATTAATGCTCGCCCAAGGGGCGGATAGGCCCCAAGTCTTCAGAAAAAACCTTAGAAATGGCCGATATCCTCAATCTGGCATTACCTTATTTCGGCTTGATCTTCGTCGGATTTGCCTGCGGCAAAGTCAAGGCGCTGCCGGAAACGGGCCTGGCCTGGATGAACTTTTTCCTGCTCTACGTGTCGCTGCCGGCGCTGCTGTTCGCGATCATGTCGAAGACCCCGTTTGCCGAGCTGAACAACCCGCCGTTCCTGGTGGCGACCACGCTGTCGACGGTTACGGCGTTCGCGCTGGCGCTGGTCGTCGGCAAGGTTCTCGGCCGCCTGACGCTGCGCGAGGCGACGCTGGCAGGGCTCTCCGGCGGTTACGGCAATATCGGCTATATGGGGCCGGGGCTGGCGCTCGCCGTGCTCGGGACGAAGGCGTCGGCGCCGACCGCGCTGATCTTCTGCTGCGACAGCATCTTCCTGTTCACGATCGTGCCGCTCCTGATCGAGCTGTCCGACCGCGATCATCCCTCGATCGTGCACGCCTTCGGCGTGGTGCTGAAGCAGATCGTGCTCAACCCGCTGATCATGTCGGCCTGTTTTGGCGCGGCCGTGGCAGCGCTGCATATCGAGCTGCCGGTCGCGCTCGACCGCACCATCACCTTCCTCCAGAACGCAGCTGCCCCGACCGCGTTGTTCGTGCTCGGCGTGACCGTGGCGCTCCGCCCGTTCGACCGGGTGCCGTGGGAAGTGCCCGGCGTGATCGTGGTGAAGCTCCTGATCCATCCGCTTGCAGCGTTCGGCCTGATGCTGGCGTTCGGCCCGTTCGCGCAGCCCTGGGCCGCGACCGCAGTGCTGATGGCTTCGCTGCCACCGGCGCTGAACGTGTTCGTGATCGCCCGGCAGAATGGGGCCTGGATCGAATCCGCTTCCGTCGCGGTGCTGCTCGGGACGTTTGCGTCGGTGGTCACGCTGACCAGCGTGATGTGGGCGATCCAGACCGGCCGGCTGGCGTTTCCGTGAGAGGCGTTACCTTCGCCACGTCGGCGTCAGCCCCTCCCGCATGGCGAAGCGCCGGAGCGGGCCGATGGCGCCGAGCAGGTGCATTCCGACGGCGCGGACCGGCTGGAGCGGCAGGAAATCGTTGAGCAAGGAGCGGTTGGCGATGTCGATCGCGAAGGCTCGGCTCAGGATGTCCGGGCGCCGCGCCCGGTCGTAGCGCTGGAGCACGTCGGCTGCGCCGGGATCCTGGCCCCATGCGATGGCCTCGCCCGCGAGCCTGGCAATGTCGGCGGCATCGCGCAGGCCAAGGTTGAGGCCCTGGGCGCCGATCGGGGGAACGACATGGGCGGCTTCGCCAACCAGCGCGATGCGGTCGCGGCCGAAGGATGCGGGACGTTCGATCGCCAGCGGGAACAGGTTGCGCCCGGGCTCGACCGTCATGCGTCCCAGAATGGAATGCGACTGCTTCTCGATCGCGGCGGACAGCTCCTCGTCGCTTAAGCCGCGGAGCCGTTCGGCTTCCGCGGGAGCTGCGACCCACACGATGCTGGAGCGGTTGCCGGGCAGGGGCACGAACACGCAGGGCCCGTGCGGCGTGTGGAACTCGGTCGAGACATTGCGATGCGGCCGCGCATGGCCGACGTTGAAGGTGAGCGCGGTCTGCGTCAGCTCGCGCCGCGTCACCGCGATGCCGGCGGCCTCCCGGCACAGCGAATGCCGGCCGTCGGCGCCGACCACGAGCCGGGCCGTGAGGAATTGCGCGGAGGCCGTGCGGATCGCGACGTCGTCGGCCTCTACGAGGACGCTTTCGGCCTCGTCGTCGAAACGGACGATCCCGGGCAGCTCGGCCGCGCGCGCCTCCAGTGCTAGCATCAGCGAGCGGTTGTCGATGTTGTAGCCGAAGGCGTCGAGCGCGATCTCGTGACAGGAGAAGCGGACCTCCGGCGCCCGGAACAGCCGGCCGGTGTCGTCGACGAGGCGCATGACTTCGAGCGCGGCCGCCTGGTCCTTGCAGCGCGGCCAGACGTCGAGGCTCTCCAGGAGCTCGATCGAGGCACCGAGCAGCGCGGTGGTGCGATTGTCGGCATAGGGCACGCGGCGCGCCACCAGTGCGGTCCGTGCACCCGCCTGCGCCAGCGCGACGGCCGCGCTAAGGCCCGCCGGTCCGCCGCCGATCACGGCTGCGTCAAAGAGTGTCGATGCGTCTGTCATGGAACGACATTTGACACGCCCCGCGGCAAATTCAAGCCCACCTATTTTTCCCTGATTTTATGGCGAATTGTGCGACCGGGCGCCGCAATGGCTTATGTGCAAACCGGTCTCATTCTGATAGCAGAAGCCATGGATACCCAGCAGGATTCCCTGAAGCCGAAACCGGCGATCCGCGCCGCGGCCTTCTCGGTGCACATTTTCACCGCCTTCGGCGCGGCCATCGCGCTGCTGGCGATGCTGGAGGCCGTGCGCGAGCACTGGGCGGCGATGTTTCAATGGCTGGGCGTCGCGCTGATCATCGACGCGATCGACGGTCCGATCGCGCGCCGGCTCGACGTCAAGAACGTGCAGCCGAACTGGTCGGGCGACGTGCTCGATCTCGTGGTCGACTTCGTCACCTATGTGTTCGTGCCGGCCTACGCGATCGTGGCGAGCGGGCTGCTGCTGCCGATCGCGGCTCCCTTGCTCGGCGTCGCCATCATCGTCACCAGCGCATTATATTTCGCCGATCTGCGCATGAAGGCCGACGACAATCATTTCCGCGGCTTCCCGGCGCTGTGGAACGCGGCCGCGTTCTACCTGTTCCTGCTGCACTGGCCGCCGCTGTGGTCGACGCTGCTGGTTGCGGCCCTCGTGGTGCTGACCTTCGTGCCGTTCCACGTGCTGCATCCGGTCCGCGTCGTGCGGCTGCGCTGGCTGACCATGTCGCTGATCGCGATCTGGGCGGTGCTCTCCCTCTACACGCTGGACATGGACTTTCGCGTCGGTCCCGGCGTGACGCTCGCGCTGTGCGCCATCGCGCTCTGGATCAGCTTCAGCGACGCATTGATTCGCTTCGCACGATCCTTCGCATGATGCATCTGCTCACCAGCCCCGAAGCCTGGGCCGCGCTGCTCACCTTGACGTCGCTCGAGATCGTGCTCGGCATCGACAACGTCATCTTCCTGTCGGTGATCGTCTCGCGCATCCCCGAGAAGCAGGCGCACCGCGCCCGCCAGATCGGGCTCGCGCTGGCGCTGGTCTTCCGCATCATCCTGCTCAGCGTTCTGGTCTGGCTGATCGGCCTGACCGCGCCGGTGTTCTCGTTTGCGGGTTACGACTTCTCCTGGCGCGACCTCATCCTGATCGGCGGCGGCCTGTTCCTGATCGCGAAGGCGACGCACGAGATTCACGCCGAGGTCGAAGCCGACGACGGCGAGGGCGATCAGGCCTCCGGCCGCAACGCCTTCTTCTGGGTGATCGTCCAGATCATCGTCATCGACATCGTGTTCTCGCTGGACTCGATCATCACCGCGATCGGCATGGCGCAGGACATCGAGATCATGATCGCGGCCGTCGTGATCGCCTGCCTGATCATGTACCTTTCGTCGGGGCCGGTGTCGCGATTCGTCGCGGAGCATCCGACCACGAAAATGCTGGCGCTGGCCTTCCTGGTGTTGATCGGCGTCGCGCTGGTTGCGGACGGATTCCAATTCCACATCCCGCGCGGCTACATCTATTTCGCAATTGCGTTCTCGGCTGCGGTGGAGTTCTTCAACGTGCTGGCCAAGCGCAATCGCAGGAAAGCCGGCAAATAGTCGCGTTTGGTCCGTTCCATTCCAAGTCGAGTTGACAAGGTGGCCGTGATGTCTTTGGCTTGCCGCCGCGACGACCGAGAGGAGGTCAGTCAATGACCAAAGCCGTCCGTGTGCACAAGGTCGGAGGCCCCGAAGCCCTGGTCTACGAGAGCGTCGACGTGCCGGCGCCCGGCCCCGGCGAGGTGCGCATCCGCCAGCATGCGGTGGGCCTGAACTTCATCGACGTCTACTACCGCACCGGCCTCTACAAGGCGCCGGGGCTGCCTTTCATCGCCGGCAACGAGGCCTCGGGCGAGGTCATTGCGGTCGGGCCGGGCGTCACGAATTTCCATCCCGGCGACCGCGTCGCCTACTACTACAATCTCGGCGCCTATACCGGCGAGCGCAACATTCCCTGGGAGAAGCTGGTCAAGCTGCCCGACCACATCACCCACGAGCAGGGCGCCGTGCTGATGCTGAAGGGGCTCACGGTCTGGTACCTGCTGCACAAGACCTTCAAGGTCGAGCCGCATCATCGCGTGCTGATCCATGCCGCCGCCGGCGGCATCGGCCTGCTCGCCTGCCAGTGGGCGAGGGCGATGGGCGCCCATGTCATCGGCACGGTCGGCTCGCGCGAGAAGGCCGAGCTTGCTGAGGCCAATGGCTGCGACCACGTCATCCTCTACAACGAGGAAGACTTTGTCGCGCGCGTCAAACAGATCAGCCGCAACGAGGGCTGCGACGTCGTCTATGACGGCGTCGGCAAGGCGACCTTCCCGGGGTCGCTGTCCTGCCTGAAGCCGCGCGGCATGTTCGTCTCGTTCGGCAATGCCTCGGGCCCCGTGCCGCCGTTCTCGATCGCCGAGCTCAACAACCACGGCTCGCTGTTCGCGACCCGGCCGAAGCTCAACGACTACGTCGGCACCCGCAAGGAGTTGCTGGAAGGCGCCGACACGCTGTTCGCCGCCGTCATCAACGGCAAGCTGCACGTGCCGATCAACCACGCCTACGCGCTGAAGGACGCCGCCAAGGCGCATATCGATCTCGAAAGCCGCAAGACCACGGGCGCGTCGATCTTGAAGCCGTAGGTGACTGTCATTCCGGGGCGGCTCGAAGAGCCGAACCCGGAATCTCGAGATTCTCAGGTGCGCAATTGCGCACCATAGTTCGATGCTTCGCATCGCCCCGGAATGACTCGACCACATTACGCCACGCATCTCGCCGCGCCCGCCTTCGTCAGGATCGTATCGAGACAATCGATCATCTCGGCAATCTCCGCCCGCGTGACATTCAGCGCCGGCATGAAGCGTAGCGTGTCGACCTGCGGTGCGTTCAGCAGCACGCCGGCCTCGAACGCTTGCGCAACGATGCTGGGCGCGATCGGCAGCTTGAGGTCGAGCGCGAGCAGCAGGCCGCGCCCCCGCACGCCGCCGAGGCCGTGCCGGGCCGAGACCTTCTGCAACTCGCTTTCGAGCAAGAGGCCGGTCTCGGTGACCGCCTTCAGGAAGTCCGGCTTGCCGACCTCGTCCAGCACCGCAAGGCCCACCGCGCACATGATCGGGTTGCCGTTGAAGGTGCCGCCCTGGTCGCCGTGCTCGAAGCAGGCGACGCGTTCGGTCGCAAGCAGGGCCGCGAGGGGAACGCCGCCGCCGATGCCCTTGCCGAGCGTCATGATGTCGGGCGCGATGCCGGCGTGCTCGTAGTGGAAGAGCTTTCCGGTCCGGCCCATGCCGGTCTGGATCTCGTCGAATATGAGCAGCAGACCGTGCGCCTCGGTGAGCGCGCGCAGCTCCTGCAGGAACCGATCGGTCGCGGGCCACACGCCTGATTCACCCTGGATCGGCTCCAGCATGATAGCGACGGTGTTGTCGTTGATCAGCTTTTCGACCGAGGCGATGTCGTTGAGCTTCGTCTTCTTGAAGCCGGCGACCTTCGGCTCGAACAGGGGCTCGAACGCCTTCTTGCCCGAGGCTGACATCGTCGCCAGTGTCCGGCCGTGGAAGCCGCCTTCGAAGCTGATGATCTCGAACGCGCCGCCCTTGTGCAGGCTGCCATATTTGCGCGCGAGCTTGATCGCGCCCTCATTGGCTTCCGCGCCGGAGTTGGCGAAGAACACCTGATCGAAGGCACTGTTTGCGACCAGCGCTTCGGCAAGTTTCAGGCTCGGCTCGTTGTAGAACGCCGGGCTCGGCGTCAGCAGCCGTTTTGCCTGTGCGCTGAGCGCGTCGGCGATCGCCGCTGGCGAGTGACCGAGGCAGTTGACGGCCCAGCCCTGCACGAAATCGAGATAGCGCTTGCGGCTGTCGTCCCAGAGGTAGGAGCCGGCGCCGCGGACGAACACGGCCTTCGGCCGTGCGGTGATGTCCATCAGCGCGTCATACGGATGGGTGGCGGTGGTCATGTCGAACTCCTCTGGAGGGGCGGGTGGAAAATGGACGCAAAAAGCAAGAAGGCCGCACTTTGCGGGTGCGGCCTTCTCGAAAACTGGCTGAATTCAGTGCTTCAGCGGCGTCGTCGGACATGGCGCAACCCATCATCGTCGCGGGTGCGACGACGGAAAGCTGCGCGGCGGTTGGTCCGAGAGTTGATCATGGGGCGCGTCCCTACAGCCGAAGGGCAGGGCTTGTCAAGCCGGTGTTTTGCGAGACACACCCCTGGCGAGCATCGGTCAAGCGCGGGTGCGCGGCTTTCCCGGCCTACTCCACGCCGTAACGTGCGAACACATCGGCGATGCCGGCATTGAGTGCTTTGGCCGCCGCGATGTCGCGTTCGGCGCCGTCGGCATCGCCCTTTTTCCGTTTCGCAAGGCCGCGGCCGTAGAGCGCGCTGTCGAGCTCGGGCTTTGCGCTCAGCGCTGCGTCGTAATCGGCAATCGCCGCGTCGAGATTGCCGAGCTTGAGGTGGACGAGGGCGCGGCTGTCCAGCGTGTTGGGATCGTTCGGGCGCATCCGCAGCGACTGCTCGCAATCGGCCAGCGCCTCCTGCAGGCGGCCGACGATCGCGCGCGTCATGCAGCGGGCATTGAACACGCCGGCATAGCTCGCATTGGCCCTGATGGCGCGGTCGTAATCCTCCAGCGCCCGCGCGTAATCGTGGTCGTCGAAATACATGTTGGCGCGCGCATAGGCGTCGCGGTCGTTGTTCGGCATGAGCTGAAGCGACTTGCCGAAATCGGCAAACGCCCGCGTCCGATCACCCTTGTCGCGGAAGATGCGCGCACGGTTGCCATAGGCCGGCCCATAATTGGGATCGAGCCTGATCGACATGTCGAGATCGGCGAGCGCGCGATCGGCCTCGCCGTGCTCGCGATAGGCCGTGCCGCGGTTGAAATAGGCGAGCGCGAATTTCGGATCGAGCTTGATCGCCTGACCGTAGTCGGCGAGCGCCTGCGCGTAGTCGTTCTTGCCGATGTAGGAATTGCCGCGGTTGTTATGGTAGAGCGGATCACCGGGCTTGAGCCGGATCGCGCTCGTATAGTCGGCGATGGCGTGGTCGCGATCGCCGAGATCGTCATGGGTAATGCCGCGATTGTACCAGGCGATGGCGTCCTTCGGATCGAGATCGATGGCGCGGTTGAGATCGGCCAGGGCCCGCTCTGTTTCGCCCTTGCGCCGGAAGATCTCGCCGCGGTTGGCAAGCGCGAGCGCATTTGATGGATTGGCTTGCAGCACCGCCGAGCAGCCGGCGAGGCGCCGGTCGTCGCCGACCTTGTCGGTGCCGAAACACCATTGCCGCGCCTGCGCGGGTGAGGGCGATTGCGCCGCGGCGGGAAGTGCGAGCAGGATCAATGCAGTGCCGGTCGCGCACAGCCCGGCCCGGACACCAGCCTTGAGATTGTATTTCATCGATTGCCGCACAGAAACCATTGAGCCTCTGGCGCGTTTGTGATCGAAGGACGCGAATTGGTTCGAACCGGACGCTGGTCCGTTGAGACCAACACTGGCGGGACCAACCAGACAGTATTCAGCCTTGTCCGATACGCCTTACCCGATCGACCTCGACAGCATTCGCGGCGCATTTCCGCCGGGCATCGAAGCGCCATCCCTGCTTGTCGATTTCGCCGACTGGCTGAACGGGCGCCCTTGGGGCAGCGTCGGTCGCTTCTCCCTGCAAGGGCAGTTCTCCGATCATGCGCCGATCGTCGACGGCAGTCCCCTGCGCGACAGGTTTTCGCTGTTCATGCGGCTTCCGGACGGCTCGGCCGTCGGCGGGTGGTACGGTGCCGGTCTCGACCGGGACAACCCGCCGATCGTCGGTCTCGGGTCGGAGGGCGACTACGAGCTGCTGGCGCCGAGCCTTGACGGTCTGCTCGCAAAACTGACGTCGCAGCAATTCGGGAACGCCTGGAGCGACCTGCTGCCGCATGACGAGGTCCAGTGTCAGACGGTCGAGCTCGCGCAGTGGCTGGCCGGACGGCCGGCTGGCGAGCCGATGACGCCGGACGACGCGCCGTCGGAGCTTCCCGACTTTCGCGGCTTCGTGGAAAAATGGAGCCGGGATCGCGAAGACTATTGGGCCAACCATCGCCTGATGGCCGAGCTCGGCTGGCGGCTGGCTGCGCATCTGCCGAAGGGGAAGAAGCCCTGGGACAAGACCAACTTCGAGGTCGCGATATCGGGCGCGCAGTATCAGGCGCGCGTCCTCACGCGCGGGCCGCAGCCGTTCGCGGAAGCATCTTCGATCGAATCCCTGCTGCGCGACCTGCGCGAGGAGATGCGCCGCGCGCAGCCTGAGCTCGGGCTGTGGTACGCGATGAATTTCGGGCTCTACGCCGACGGCCGCGTCATGCCGAACTTCGAATACGACCTGCGCCCGATCATCGACGGCGAGCCTGCGCTGCTGTCCGAGGCGAAGGCTGATCTTGCCCGCGCCCCGCGTCCGGAACGCTGGGTGCCGAAATGGCTGGCGGCATCCTGAAGCTCGGAATCCCGCGATGCTGCCGCCCAGCCGGCGCGCCGAAATCCTCTGCTGTCGTGTCATCTTGACCTCGCGGGAACGGCACCTTCGATCCCCCTTGACTTCGAGTGCGCTCGAAGGGGTATCTGTACGTGCGTCAGTACGAGAACGGGCACACATGAAGATCGGCGACCTCGCAAAACGAACCGGCTTGTCGACTCACACGTTGCGTTATTATGAGCGCATCGGGCTGCTGCCATACGCAGACCGGGATCGTTCCGGCCAGCGTGACTTTGACGCATCGATCCTCACATGGATCGAATTCCTCGGTCGGCTCAAGACCACGGGAATGCCGATCCGGGACATGTTGCGTTATGCGGCGCTTCGTGATGAAGGCGAAGCCACCGGGCCAGCCCGGCAGCAGATGCTGGAAAACCACCGGGAACAGGTTCGCACGCAGATTGCCGAACTCCAGGAATGCCTGCTCGTCCTTGATACCAAGATCGCCGGCTATGCCGGCGACGAACAGAGGACGAAGGAAAATGACGCACGCCCAACCACAAGCCGAAAGCCGCTTCGATCGCGGCCAGCGGGCCCTGTCACGCATTGACGGCAGAGCCGGCGAAAAGGTCGTCGCCTCACTCGCCGACATCGCTCCGGATTTCGCACGCTACGTGATCGAGTTTCCCTTCGGCGACATTTACAGCCGCGAGGGCCTCGGCCTGCGCGATCGAGAGATCGCAACGATCGCCGCGCTGACGGCGCTTGGAAATGCCGCGCCTCAGCTCAAAGTGCATATCGAGGCGGGTCTGAACGTCGGGCTGTCTCGCGGCGAGATCGTGGAGATCATCATGCAGATGGCCGTCTATGCCGGCTTCCCGGCGGCGGTGAACGGGCTGTTCGCAGCCAAGGAGGTGTTTTCCGCGCATGACGGACGGCAGGCGTCGGGAGAAGCGACATGACGTCATCGCGAGCGCGGCAAAGGCGATAGCGGACCCGTCATCCTGAGGTGCGAGGCTTGCGATGCGAACGCATCGCGAGCGGAGCCTCGAAGGATGAGCGGCCGGGATGCAGCTGGGCCGTCGTCCTTCGAGGCTCGCTCTACGGCGCGATTGCGCCGCAGAGCAAGCACCTCAGGATGACGGTGATGATGTGGAAGTCGCTGTCGTCAGTGCGTCAAAACCCCGCAACGCTGCCGTGCAGGTCGTATTGGTCGGCGCGCTCGATCTTCGCCGTGACGATCTCGCCGACACGCAAGGGGCGGCGGCTCGACAAATAGACGGCGCCGTCGATCTCGGGCGCATCGGCCTTGGAGCGCCCCTTGGCGACGGTCGGGCCGACCTCGTCGATGATGATCTGCTGGCGCGTGCCGACCTTGCGCTTCAGCCGGCGCGCGGAGATCTTCTGCTGGCGCGCCATCAGCGCGTTGTAGCGCTCCTGCTTGACCTCTTCCGGCACCGGATTGGCGATCGCGTTCGACGTCGCGCCGGCGACCGGCTCGTACTTGAAGCAGCCGAGGCGATCGATCTCGGCTTCATCCAGCCAGTCGAGCAGATAGGCGAAGTCCGCGTCGGTTTCGCCGGGGAAGCCGACGATGAAGGTCGAGCGCAGAGCCAGGTCAGGGCACTCCTCGCGCCAGCGCTTGATCCGCGCCAGCGTCTTGTCCTGCGCCGCCGGACGCTTCATTGCTTTCAGCACGTCGGGACTCGCGTGCTGGAACGGGATGTCGAGATAGGGCAGCACCTTGCCCTCGTTCATCAGCGCGATGACCTCGTCGACATGCGGGTAGGGATAGACATATTGCAGCCGGACCCAGGCGCCGAGCTCGCCGAGCTCGCGCGCGAGGTCGAGGAATCTGGCGCGGACCTGGCGGTCCTTCCACGGGCTCTCGGCGTATTTCAGATCGACGCCATAGGCCGAGGTGTCCTGCGAGATCACCAGCAGCTCCTTGACGCCGGCGCCGACCAGACGTTCAGCCTCGCGCAGCACGTCATTGGCCGGGCGCGAGACCAGGTCGCCGCGCAGCTTCGGGATGATGCAGAAGGTGCAGCGGTTGTTGCAGCCCTCGGAGATCTTCAAATAGGCGTAGTGCCGCGGCGTCAGCTTGATGCCCTGCGGCGGCACCAGATCGAGATGCGGATTGTGGGCGGGCGGCAGCGCGCGGTGGACCGCGTCCAGCACGCTCTCATATTGCTGCGGGCCGGTGATGGAGAGCACGCCGGGATAGGCCTGCTCGATCTGCTCGGGTTCCGCGCCCATGCAACCGGTTACGATCACCTTGCCGTTCTCGGCCATGGCCTCGCCGATCGCCGAGAGTGATTCCTGCTTGGCGCTGTCGAGGAAGCCACAGGTGTTGACGATGACGATGTCGGCCCCGTCATGCTTGCGGGCGAGCTCGTAGCCCTCCGCGCGCAGGCGCGTGATAATGCGCTCGGAATCCACCAATGCCTTGGGGCACCCGAGCGACACGAAGCTGACCTTGGGCGCAGCCGTCTGTTGCATATCTCTTGAATCTGCCTGATTGATCGGCAGGAGCTAGTCCTAAATGCGGTCAATTACAACCCTTTGCAGGGCGTTCCGGCGTGCTATGGATGAATCGCCTGTCGTGAGTGAGCCATGAGCGCCGAACAGTCGCCCAAAATCGTGATCGTCGACGAAAGCCCGATCCGGGCCGCGATCCTCGAGGAGGGGTTGCGGGAGGCCGGATTCACGCAGGTCGCCCATATCCGCGAGATGCAGAGCCTGCTGGCCCGTATTTATGCGGTCGATCCCGACATCATCCTGATCGATCTGGAAAACCCCAGCCGCGACGTGCTGGAGGCGATGTTCCAGGTCAGCCGCGCCGTGAAGCGGCCGATCGCGATGTTCGTGGACCAGAGCGACTCGGCCTCGATCCAGGCCTCGGTCGAGGCGGGGGTATCCGCCTATATCGTTGACGGGCTGAAGAAGGAGCGCATCAAGCCGATCCTCGACCTCTGCGTGTCCCGCTTCAACGCTTTCGCCAAGCTCCAGGAGGAACTCGAGCGCACCAAGTCGCAGCTCGAGGACCGCAAGATCATCGAGCGCGCCAAGGGCATCTTGATGAAGGTGAAGGGCCTCACCGAGGACGAGGCCTACGTGCTGCTGCGCTCCACCGCGATGCGCGAGAAGAAGAAAATCGGCGAGATCGCCCAGTCGATCATCACCGCGTCGGAGATGCTGAAATGACCGGACCGCTTCGCATCGGGTTCATTCCGCTGGTCGATGCCGCCGCGCTGATCGTCGCCGTCGACAAGGGCTTTACCGCCGCCGAAGGCCTCGACGTCGAACTGGTGCGCGAGGTGTCCTGGTCCAACGTCCGCGACAAGCTCAATATCGGCCTGTTCGACGCCGCCCATCTGCTCGCGCCCGTGGCGATCGCGTCCTCGCTCGGGCTCGGCCACGTCAAGGTGCCGATCGCCGCGCCTTTCAATCTCGGCATCAATGGCAACGCGATCACGGTGTCGCCGGTGCTCCATGCCGCGCTGATGGAGGAGATCGACGGCGACCGCTTCGATCCGCTCGTCACGGCGAAAGCGCTGGCGCGGGTGGTCGCCCGGCGGCGCAAGCTAGGTGCCGATCCGCTCACCTTCGGCATGACCTTTCCGTTCTCGACCCACAATTATCAGCTGCGTTTCTGGATGGCGGCGGCCGGCGTCGATCCCGACGAGGACGTGCGGCTGGTGGTGCTCCCGCCGCCCTACATGGTGGACAGCCTCGCCAACGGCCACGTCGATGCGTTCTGCGTCGGCGCGCCCTGGAATTCGGTCGCGGTCGATCTCGCCATCGGCCACATCCTGCATTTTGTTTCCGACATCCTGGTGCGCGCCGCGGAAAAGGTGCTGGCGGTCCGTCAGGTCTGGGCCGACAAGAATCCGGATGTGGTCGCAGCGCTGGTACGCGCGGCGGTGAAGGGCGCCGCGTTCATCGAGCATCCGGAGAACCGCATCGAGGCGGCGCGTATCCTGGCGCAGCCGGAGCGGATCGGCGTCGGTGCCGAGGTGATCCAGCGCACGCTCACGGGACGGCTGAAGATCTCGCCCGACGGCACCTTCCGCGAAAGCGGCCGTTACCTGCTGGTCGGACGCGAAGGGGCAGGGCGCCCCGATCCGGTCCAGGCCGCCTGGCTCTACGCGCAGATGGTGCGCTGGGGGCAGACGCCGCTGACCCCGGATGGCGTCAAGACGGCAATGGCCGTGTTCAGGCCGGATCTTTATGATGCGGCCTTGGGCAGCCGGGCGCCCAGTGAGGCTCCCGCGGCGTTCGGGGCATTCGCCGGCCCCGTGTTCGATCCCGACAATATCAGGGGGCATCTCGAGGCCTTCGAAGTCGGGCGCTGGAAGGCCTGATTCGGGTCTGCATCGTTTTTGGGCACCTTGGTTCCTCGTCTAAATTTTGGGCTGGCTGCTCGAATTTCGAGAGAGTTCCCCGCCCGGGAGTTCCCGGGGGCACTCCTAATTGTCTGAAACTAAAGCAATTCTCATTTCGAAGAAGCTGGCACGCAACTTGTATGTTGCACTGCGGCCAGCTTGTCACAGACGCCTGCTGAGCCGAGTCCCGCAGCAACGAAGCTGATCGGACCGTTGGGTGCAGAGCAGGCTCTTGAGCCAGCCGAGTGCCTCGCGGGTCGCGCAATTTTCCGTCGATACCACCCCGGTGGCCGCAGGAGCTTCGTTACTGACCATGAAACTCGAAACAGTCTCAGTCGACTTTACCGACGAGCAGAAGCGCTATCTCGAAGGCTTCACGACCGGTCTGCAGATCAGCCGGGTCGGTCGCGGTCTTGGTGGTGGCTCCGGCAAGGCGAATGCCGAGCCGACCGGTCCGGACGCCGTCCACATCAAGGCGCAGGACAAGGTCATCGCCTCGGGCAAGAAGCTCGCCGACCAGGAGAAGTTCAAGCGCGACGAGCATCCGTTCGATGCCTATCCGCGGCTGCGCCAGCAGGCGCTCGACAATGCGCCGCCGAGCCCGGCGGACAATTTCCGCTGGCGCTATTACGGCATCTTCTACGTTGCGCCGACGCAGGACTCCTACATGTGCCGCCTGCGCATCCCGAACGGCATCATGAAGCACTGGCAGCTCTCGGGCCTTGCCGATCTCGCCGACGATCTCTGCGGTCCCTACAGCCATGTCACGACGCGCGCCAACCTCCAGCTTCGTGAGATCCCGCCGAAGCACGCTATAAAACTGATCGAGGGCATCCAGGACATCGGCCTGTGCTCGCGCGGCTCCGGCGCCGACAACATCCGCAACGTGACGGGAACGCCGACCGCCGGCATCGATCCGCAGGAGCTGATCGACACGCGGCCATTTGCGCGCGAGTGGCACTACCACATCCTCAACGACCGCTCGCTCTACGGCCTGCCGCGCAAGTTCAACGTGGCCTTCGACGGTGCCGGCAGGATCGCGGTGCTGGAGGAAACCAACGACATCGCCTTCACGGCGTTCGAGGTGAAGGACGGTTTCGGCGTCGAGCCCGGCGTCTGGTTTCGCCTCGGCCTCGGCGGCATCACCGGACACAAGGACTTCGCAAAGTACTCCGGCATCATCGTCAAGCCGGAGCAGGCGACGGCGGTCGCCGACGCCATCGTGCGCGTGTTCATCGATCATGGCGACCGCACCAACCGCAACAAGGCGCGGCTGAAATACGTGCTCGACGCCATGGGCCATGACGGCTTCCTGAAGCTCGTCGAGGAGCGACTCAAGACGCCGTTCGCACGCGTGCCGGAAGAGGCGTTTGCGCCGCGGCCTGCGGCGGACCGGATGGCGCATATCGGCGTGCACAAGCAGAAGCAGGACGGCCTCAACTGGATCGGCGTGTCGCTGACGCTCGGCAAGCTCACCTGCGACCAGATGCGGGGCCTCGCCAAGGTCGCGCGCGACCTCGGAGACGGGGAGGTCCGCCTGACGGTCTGGCAGAACCTCTTGATCCCGGGCGTGCGCGACGAGAACGTCGAGCTCGCCATTGCCGCGATCAAGCAGATCGGGCTCGCGGTCGAGGCCTCACATATCCGCGCCGGCCTGATAGCCTGCACCGGCAATGCCGGCTGCCGCTTCGCCGCTTCCAACACCAAGCGCCACGCCGCCGAGATCGGCGACTGGTGCGAGCCGCGCGTCGACATGGACAAGCCCGTCAACATCCACGTCACCGGCTGCCACCATTCCTGCGCGCAGCACTATATCAGCGACATCGGCCTGATCGGGGCGCGGGTGCCGGTCAACGAGGAGGACACGGTCGAGGGCTATCACCTCTTCACCGGCGGCGGGTTCGGCCCCGATGCCGACGTCGGGCAGGAGGTCTATCACGACCTCAAGGCCGAGGACGCGCCGAAGACGGTCGAAGCGCTGCTCAAGGCCTATATCGCCCATCGCGCCTCGCCCGACGAAACCTTCCTCGCCTTTGCGCGCCGCCATGACGGCGAGACGCTGCGCAAGCTTGCCGATGCACAGGTGTCCGCATGAACCAGATCACCCCTCCGCCGAAACTCGATATCATTCCCGCCAGCGCGCCGTTCTCCGACGCGCAGCGCTCCTGGCTGAACGGTTTCTTTGCCGGGCTGCTGTCGCCTGATGTGGCGACGCCCTTGTCGGCGGAGCAGGGCGCAGCCGTGATGCAAGCTGGCGACGGCGACGATGGCGAAGCGCCATGGCACGACCAGACCATGCCGATCGGCGATCGGATGAAGCTTGCGGAAGGCCGTCCCGTCCGCCGCAAGATGATGGCGGCGATGGCGCAGCAGGATTGCGGCCAGTGCGGCTACAATTGCCACGACTATTCGGAGGCGATCGCGGGCCGCAGCGAAGCGCGGCTCAACCTGTGCGTTCCCGGCGGCAAGGAAACCGCGCGAATGCTGAAGTCGCTCTACGAGGAGCTCGACAAGGCGCCGGCGGCCAAGGGATCTGACAAGTCGGATGCGGTGGCAGCGCCGGCCGTGACCGTGACGATCTCAGAGCCGGGCCGCTCGCGCGACAATCCGACGGAGGCGACCTTCCTGTCGCGGCGCCTTCTCAACAAGGGGAAGTCGGAGAAGGAGACTTATCACGTCGAGTTCGATCTCTCCGCGAGCAAGCTCGACTACATCGTCGGTGACAGCTTTGGCGTGTTCGCGCGCAACGATGTCGGCCTTGTCGACCAGATCATCGCGCTGCTCGGCGCCTCCCACACCACCAAGGTGAACGGCAAGACATTGCGCGAGGTGCTGATTGACGACGTTTCGCTGTCGCCGGCGCCGGACTCGCTGTTCGAGCTGATCTCCTTCATCACCGGCGGCGCGCAGCGCGAGAAGGCGCGGGCGCTGGCGCAAGGCGAGGATCCCGATGGCGATGCTGCCACCCTCGACGTGATGGCGGCGCTCCAGAAGTTTTCCGGCATAAGGCCGCATCCCGAAGCCTTCGTCGAGGCGCTGGAGCCGCTCCAGCCGCGGCTCTACTCGATCTCGTCCTCGCACAATGCGACGCCGGGAAAACTGTCGCTGACGGTCGATTCCGTGCGCTACGTGATTGGCAAGCGCAAGCGGATCGGCGTTGCCTCGACCTTCCTCGGCGAGCGCATCGCTGAGGGCGAGAAGCTCAAGGTCTATGTGCAGAAGGCGCACGGTTTCGGTCTGCCGCAGGATCCGAAGACGCCGGTCATCATGATCGGCCCCGGCACCGGCATCGCGCCGTTCCGCGCCTTCCTGCTCGACCGCAAGGCGACCGGCGCACCCGGCAAGAACTGGCTGTTCTTCGGCCACCAGCGCAGCGATTGCGACTTCTTCTACCAGGAAGAGCTCAACGCGATGAAGACGTCGGGTCAACTGACGCGTTTGTCGCTGGCCTGGTCGCGCGACGGCGACAAGAAGTTTTACGTGCAGGATCGCATGCGCGAGGTCGGTCGCGAATTGTGGACCTGGCTCGCCGAGGGCGCGCATCTCTACATCTGCGGCGATGCCAAGCGCATGGCCAAGGACGTCGAGCGTGCGCTGGTCGACATTGTCGCCCAGTTCGGTGCGCGCTCGACCGACGAAGCCGTCAGTTTTGTCGCCGAGCTCAAGAAGACCGGCCGCTTCCAGGCTGACGTCTACTAAGCCGCGACAAGATCGGCGTGAATCGTCCCGGCGCCGCAAGCGCCGGGCGTTCCGCCGAAAGCGCGGCTCTACTGTGCATGGGGTTGTTTTCGACGTTTTTGTTTGGACCGGGTCCAGGGCCTTGAGTCCGGCTGTCATCCGACCGTCATCCGGGCCGGTTCCAACTGGCTCGGATCTTAACGAATAAGATTCTCGGAACCCCCGGGTGAAGAGAATTTGCGCCTGCGGCGGGGCGCCTTCAGAGAACCGTCATCGCTATTTCCGCAGCCATCTTGCCTCCCGCCAGGGTTGATCCTTCATACTCCCACAAATGGGGCGTTGGAGATCCACCATGCGCGAACTATCTGCGGAAGCCAGGCTGCACTTCTACGCGCGCTCGCTCTCGCGTCGGACCGGGGCGAGCATGCACCATGTCGGGCTGTACAGCGCCTTCGCGGTCATCGCCGCGATCGTGTTCGGCACGTTGTCCGTGCACCCGTTTTGAGCTGTCGTTCCGGGGCGGCGAAGCCGAACCCGGAACCTCGAGATTCCCAGGTGCGCAATTGCGCACCATAGTCTGATGCTTCGCATCATCCCGGAATGACCACGGGTCTCACCCGCGCTTGAACGGCGCCACTTCGATCCCCGCATCCTTCAAGGCCTGACGCAAGGTCCGCGCGATCTCGACCGCGCCGTGCGTGTCGCCGTGGATGCACACCGTATCCGTGCGCATCTTGATGACCTTGCCGGTGACCGAGACCACCGCGCCGTCCTGCACCATGCGCACCACGCGCTCGGCGATCGCCTTGGCATCGTGCAGCACCGCGCCGGGCTTCTTGCGCGAGACGAGGTTGCCGTCGTCCTCATAGGCGCGATCGGCGAACACCTCGTGCACCATCGGCAAATTGGCTTCCTCGCCGGCCTTCACCAGCTTCGAATTGGCGAGCACGACGAAGATCAGGCTGGGATCGACCGCCTTGATGCCGGCGGCGATCGCCTTGGCCGTCATGTCGTCTTCGCAAGCGACGTTGGACAGCGCGCCATGCGCCTTCACATGCGTGACCTTGTGGCCGGCCGCGGTCGCGATCGCCTGCAACGCGCCGATCTGGTAGGCGACGAGGTTCTCGATCTCGGAGGCCTTCAGGCCCGCGATCGGATGCCGGCCGAAGCCGTGCAGGTCGCGATATCCAGGGTGCGCGCCGACCGAGACGCCGCGCGCTTTCGCCAGCTCGACCGTCCGGCGCATGATGTCGGGGTCGCCGGCATGGAAGCCGCAGGCGACGTTGACCGAGCTTGCCAGCTCGATCATCGCGGCGTCGTTGCCCATCTCCCACGCGCCAAAACCTTCGCCGAGGTCGCAATTGAGATCGATCGTCTTCATGGTTGCTCTCCGCCTCTGGTCGTCTTGTCGTTACGGCTCCGCCGTGACCTGCCACGTTCCGGCGTCCATGGCGCTGACCGCATAGCCCGCGACGTTGGCGTCGCTGAGCGCCTCGATGTTGAGCGCGACGGTGTCGGCGGAGCGGAGGCGATCGGGCAGGCTGCGGATGGCTTGCGCGAATTTGCGTGCCTCGTCCTGCGCCTCCGCCATGCTGACAGCCTTGAAGCGGAACGCGGTTCCCGCCGAGGTCTGCGCCAGACGGCCGACGTCGGCGGTGATCACGGTAGCGATCTTCGGGTAGCCGCCGGAAGTGCCGCGGTCCATCATCAGCGCGATCGGCGCGCCGTTGCCGGGCACCTGAATGCTGCCGTTGACGGTGCCGTCGGAGACGATGTTGTGGCCGTGCAGATGCTTGATCGCGGGGCCTTCGAGCCGGTAGCCCATGCGGTCGGAGGTCGCCGAGATCTTCCACTCGCTGTCCAGGAACAGCGCCTTGTTGGCGTCGTCGAATTCGTCGTCCTGCGGGCCCAGCAGGACGCGGATCGGACCGCTTACGGGCTTCGGCAGCTCGATGCGCAGCTCCGGCGCACCGGTTGCGGCATCGACGCTGAACTCATCGCCGGCCTGGAGCGGGCGCGGGTAGGGGCTGCCGAGGCCGGCGCGGGCATTGACTGCGAGGCTGCCGAACACCGGCTCGCCTTTGATCCCGCCTTCGATCGCGAGATAAGTGAAGGCGCCGCCGCGGGCAAAGCCCAGCGTCAGCGTTTCGCCGTCCTTCAGCGTCACCGATGTGTCCATCGCGACCGGTCGCCCCGCGACGTCGGCATTGCGCGGCGCGCCGGCGATCGCCACGCGCACGGCGCCGTCACGGGCGGTGAAGGTGGCGCCGAACGGGCCGATCTCGACGGCGGCCGCGAGCGGCTCGTTGCCGACAAGCGTGTTTGCTGCCGCGAGTGCCAGCCGGTCCATCGCCCCGCTCACGGTCAAGCCGTAGCGCTGCGCGCCGAGCCGTCCGCCGTCCTGGACGGAGCTTGCAGGCCCGATGCTGGCGACGATGAGCCGGCTCATGCGACCACCTCCTCGGCGATGATCTCGCCGGCCTCGGCGGCGCGGTCCTGTTCTTCGAACGTCTTGTGGTCGATGGCGAAAAACGTCACGCGATCACCGGGTTCGGTCAGGAAGGTCGGATTGCGGTGGAGCTGATAGGTTCTGACAGGCGTGCGGCCGAGCAGGTGCCAGCCGCTCGGGGCGGCCAGGCACTGGATGCCAGCCTGGATGCCGCCGATCGAGATCGTGCCGGCCGGTGTCAGCAGCCGCGGGTTCTGCCGCCGCGACATGTGCAGGGATTTGTCCAGGCCGCTGAGATAGGACCAGCCCGGCGTGAAGCCGATCATGGCAACCTTGTAGTCGGCGGCGACATGCCGGGCGACGATGTCGTCAGGCGTTGTGTTCAGCGCCTTGGCGACATCCTCGAGGTCGATGCCATGTTCGCCGCCATAGGCGACGGGGATGCGCCAGCGGCGGGCCTTGGTGACCGGTGGCAGCGGCTGGGTGGCGATCGGGAGGATCTTTTCGCCGAGCGCGTCGAAGCTGATCCTGCCGGGATCGTAATGCACCAGCAGCGAGCGATAGGTCGGCACGGTCTCGGTGATGCCGTCGATGGGGCTTGCTGCGAGTGCCTTGTCGAGTGCCAGCACGCGCTGGTTGGCGGCATCGTCGATGGTGCGGCTGAACTCGACCGTGACGGCGCTGTCGCCACTGGGCAAAAGGCGGGGCGGGGGAAGCGTCGCGGCCATGAGCTGTCGAAATCGGGCTTCTCGGGAAACGCGGGCTCTGCCTTGAGTTCCGCTGGTCCCTGCTTCGCGTAAATGCGTCCGCAAGTCCAATAAATTAATGCAAGGGGAAACGATAAAGCCTTGTTATCGCGTCGCATAACCGCCCTGCGGCCCTGCGTTCTTGGCCCTTGACGGAAAGCGTCCGGCTCGCAAGATGCGCGCGTTCTTTCCCGCCCATCCGGAGCTCGTTCTCGTCCATGTCGCTGTCCCCCGAAGCCCGCAAGACCCTCGCCGGCATCACCACTGCCACCATCACCACGGTCCTGCTGAAGAAGGGCCTGCGCAATGTGTGGATGCGCGGCGCGCGCCCGCTGCGCCCGGGCCTGCCGCGGCTGGTGGGACCGGCCTTCACGCTGCGCTTCGTGCCGGCGCGCGAGGATCTGGCGACGCCGGAATCCTGGTCGTCGCCGATCTCGACCCGGACCGCGATCGAGGCAATGCCGGAGGGCTGCATCGCCGTGGTCGATGCCATGGGCATTACTGACGCCGGCATCTTCGGCGACATCCTCTGCGCGCGCATGATGAAGCGCGGCGTCACCGCGCTCGTCACCGACGGCGTGGTGCGTGACGTCGAGGGCGTGCTCGGCACCAATCTTCCGGTCTGGTGCGATGGCTATGCTGCGCCGCCGTCGGTGGCGGGCCTCACCTTTGTCGGCTGGGGCGAGCCGATCGGCTGCGGCGGCGTCGCGGTGTTTCCGAACGATATCGTTGTCGCCGACCAGGACGGCTGCGTGCTGATCCCGCAGGCGATGCTCGATCACGTCCTCAATGAGGGCGTCGAGCAGGAGCGGATGGAAGCCTGGATCGTCAACGAGGTGAACAACGGCGCGGTGCTGCCGGGCCTCTATCCCATGAACGCCGAGACCAAGGCGCGTTACGCCGCCAGCAAGAAGTAACAGAAGCGAGGACCCCATGGAGATCACCGTCGCAGGCACGCGGCCGACCCGCCGCGCGCCCAAGGAAAACTTCACCGGCACCGTGTGGCAGGATCCCGTGATCATGGCGCCCGCGCCGGCACGGCTGAACTGCTCGCGCGTCGCGTTCGAGCCCGGTGCACGCACCAACTGGCATCACCATCCGCTCGGGCAGACGCTCTACGTCATCTCCGGCGTCGGGCGCGTGCAGACCAAGGGCGGCCCGGTCAGAGAGATCCGCCCGGGCGACACTGTCTGGATTCCGCCGGGCGAGTTGCACTGGCACGGCGCATCGCCGACCAACGGCATGTGCCATATCGCCATGCAGGAAGCGCTCGACGGCGTCTACTCGACCTGGCTGGAGCCGGTCACCGACGCGGAGTATGGAGCCGCGGTAGGTTAGTTCTCGTGCCCCGGACAAGACGCATCGCCCGATGGCGATGCGTCGCCAAGCCGGGCCCAGAGCTGCTTAGCGACGAACGACGCTGGGTCCCGGCTCTGCGCAGCAACGCCATAGCGTGTCGAAGACGCGCGTGTACGCGCTTATGGCGTCGCTGCTTGTCCGGGACACGAAACCCTACATTCTTTCCGCCGTCCACGTGCCCGTGCACAGGGCCCCGCGCCAGGTGCCGGAGCCGGACGTGCCGCTCAGCCGGCCGAAGCCGACTGCACGCTTGATGCCGGTGCTCAAGGTGACGTTGATGCTGCCGGCATCGGCGACGCGGCCGGATGCAGACACCGCAGCGCTGCTCGAAGCGATCTGACCGTTGTTGATGCCGATCGCGACGGTCGCGCCGTTGCCGCAGGTCTCGCTCGATGACGAGATACGGACATTCCATGTGCCGTCGAAAGTGCTTGTCGCTGCGCCTGCCTGCGTGAGCGGGACGGCGATGGCGACAATGACCGCGAAGAGACCTTTGCGAAATCCGTTCATGACACGCCCCTGGGGTTGACCATGCGGGGATCGTGGCACGGGTTGCGGAACCGGCGATGTGAGGGCTGTCACGCCTGCTACAGGCTCTGTGAGGTGGCGCACCCCCGCAATGACGTCGCGGGCAAAAGCAAAGGGGCCCGGATCACGGGCCCCTTGTCTCCGTCAGAGCGTCGAAGCCGAACTCAGTTCACCCGTGTCCAGGTCTGGCCGCCGCAGAACATGCCGCCGAAGGCGCAGCCCTGCACGCGCAGGCGATCCGTGCCCTTCATGGCGATCGTGGAATCGTAGGTCGAGCCGGTGTTGGGGTCGAGGATGCGGCCCGACCATTTCTGATCCTTGTTCTGGTCCTTGCCGGGCTTCATGTTGATGAGGACCTGCTCGCCGTTCTGGTTCGACTTGCTGTCGACCGAATAGCCGCAGAGGTTGGTGCCGCATTGCTCGATGCGAACCTTGCCTTCCCTTTCCTCGGTGAGCCAGATGCCGAGCGGCGAATTGAGGTCGCGCGTCGGTGCGGCTGCGGGAGCCGGTGGCGCGACAGCGGCGGACTGAACGGGTGCGGGGGCAGGCGCCGGCGCAGGTGGCGGAGGTGGCACCGGGGGGGCGGCAGCCACGGTCGGAGCCGGCGGGGGCGTCACGGCGGGAGCCGCCTGCTGCTCGACCGGGGCAG